>JADFWI010000313.1 GCA_015222985.1 Pseudomonadota bacterium
CCGGAATCCAGTTTATTCAGCTAGTTACAAAGGCCCTGGACTCCGGTTTTCACCGGAGTGACGACTTCTTACGAGTTCATCAACCTAACATAATCAAAAAACCAGAGTCAACCCTTGGGTTGATGCAAAAAAATGTTATTTTTTTCAAAAATTGTTTTCTATTGTATATTTTGATAATATCCTCTGACTGACAAAAAAATGAAGCTCCCTGCAGCAAGTCGCCGACGCGCCATAGCTTGGGCGACGGTGCGCTGCAGGGTATTCCGGCGAACGCGAATAAATCTTCTATAATATGGGGTCAAAATGACACAAATGGAACAAGCCCGAAAGGGAATTATCACAGACGCTATGAAGAGAGTGGCTTCCAAGGAAAAAATCGATACCGAAAATCTTAGGATCTCTGTGGCACAAGGGACTGTGGTTATACCAGCCAATATCAACCACAAACATCTTGATCCAATTGGAATAGGAAAGGGACTAACCATTAAAGTTAATGCGAATATTGGAACATCATTAGATCGAGCGGACATTGATGAGGAACTCTTAAAACTCTCGGCAGCAATAAATGCAAAAGCAGATGCGATCATGGATCTTAGTACAGGCGGTGACATAACAAAGATACGGCAATCAATATTGCAAGCGTCCAACATCCCTGTAGGCACTGTTCCAATTTATCAGGCAGCTGTGGAAACAGCCGGAAATCTTGGCGGGATTATCCGTCTGACACCGGATATCCTCTTTGAAGCTGTGGAAGCCCAAGCACAGGATGGAGTTGATTTTATGACGGTCCACTGCGGCATAACACTAAATGCCCTCCAAAGGCTGCGTCTTCAAGGCAGAACAACAGATATTGTCAGCAGGGGGGGTGCCTTTCTAACGGCCTGGATGCTTCACCACAAGAAGGAAAATCCATTCTACGAACATTTTGAACGTCTCCTTTCCATTGCAAGGAAATACGACATAACTCTCAGCCTTGGTGACGCACTACGACCCGGATCATTGGCAGATGCCACAGATCGTGCCCAGATTCAGGAGCTTCTGACATTGGGAGAATTGACCGAAAGGGCGTGGGAAGCTGGTGTTCAGGTTATGATAGAAGGACCGGGGCATGTACCTATGGATCAAGTAGAAGCAAATGTTATTATGCAAAAAAAACTATGTAACGGCGCGCCTTTTTACGTATTAGGACCTTTAGTTACAGACATAGCTGCAGGCTATGATCATATTGCGTGTGCCATTGGAGGTGCTATAGCAGGTATGGCAGGTGCTGACTTTCTTTGCTATGTTACACCTGCAGAACACCTCAGGCTTCCGTCTGTAGAAGATGTGAAAGAAGGTGTTATTGCAAATAGAATAGCAGCCCATGCAGCTGACATTGCAAGGGGAAATAAGCGTGCCATTAAGTGGGATCTTGAGATGTCTCAGGCACGAAAGGCCTTGGATTGGAAAAAACAAATTTCGTTATCAATAGATCCTTTAAAGGCAAAGGCTTACCGCGCCAGCAGTAAGCCGAGTTCAGACGAAGTATGCACAATGTGCGGAGAATTTTGCGCTATAAAAATTGTCAGAGACTACTTTTCTTCTTAGTTAAACGATCTTTTGAGCTAACAAATAGTGATTTCATTCCATAATATGACGATTATAATTTTGTTGATATCTTTTCAATAATTGATTAGGTTATGGACAACTAACTTTTTTCTTTGGATTTCTCATTTTTTTCTTATTTTTAACCACAGTAATTGACGTTTATTTCTGTTGTATTTAAAGACGTTGAATTTTTTTTGAACAAAACAAACAGTCTTTATTATTATGGTTCTTTATTATTTATTAGTATAAGGAGTTAATCATGGAGTTCATAATCAAAAAAGAGATTATCTATCAAGGATTATCAAAGATACAAGGAATTACAGGAAAAAAAACAAATATTCCTATCACTTCCAACGTATTTCTCACGGCAGACGACGGACATTTATCTATTATAGCTACAGATCTTGAAATAGCGTTTCATGGAAAGTATGAAGCAGAAATACTGAGCGCGGGTTCCAGTGTTATTCCATCAAGAAAGTTGTATGAAATAATAAAAGATTTTCCAAGTAACCTATTGGTTTTTAAGGAATTGGAGAATAGATGGGTTCAGATTGCAGATAAGAAAGTGGAATATAATATTGTTGGTATGGACCCAAATGATTTTCCTGGGTTGCCTGATGTTGAGGGTGCAGAACTGTTTGAGATGGATGTCCATGTTTTAAGAGATATGATTGAAAAAACCATATATGCAGTGCTTAGTGATGAAGCACGTCCTCATTTAGCAGGTGTTTTTTTTGAAACAATTGAAAAAGGCGATGAGAGAATGCTTCGAATGGTATCAACTGATGGGCATAGACTATCAAAGATTGATCAGTCAATGGAAAAGGAACAGCATCTTGCACTAGAGGAGGGTGTTATAATCCCCAAAAGTGGCATTATTGAAGTACTAAGACTTTTGGAGGGAGGAGGTAGGGTCCAAATAGGATTTAAGGATAGAAACTTTATAGTAAGAAAGGATTCTGAAGGCCTAATTATTAGGCTTATTGAAGGTGAATTTCCTGATTATGATTTGGTTATTCCTAAAAAAAACGAATGTGAACTCAGAGTGGAAAAAGAAGTATTTGTGATGATGCTGAAAAGGATGTCTATTCTTTCCTCTGATAAGTATCGTAGTGTGAGTTGCAAAATAGACAATAAGGAAATGGAGACGAAGACTACAAATCCAGATATAGGAGAATCAAGAGAATCTATTCCTGTTAGTTACAATGGTGAGGAAATTGAAATAGCTTTCAATCCAAGATATTTTATAGATGCAATAGGAACTATGAAAAGCGAAGAACTAATAATAAGATTAAGTGATGAAGCCACACCTTGTCTGTTGGAAGGTGATAATGATCCAAATTTTTTGAGTGTCATTATGCCAATGAGGGTTTGAAATGGAGTTTTCTGAGCCGATATATGATGCTGATAAAATAAAGGTATTGGAAGGTCTCAGCGCAGTTAGAAAAAGACCTTCTATGTATGTTGGTAATGTTTCTGTAGAGGGGTTACACCATATTGTCTATGAAGTAGTAGATAATAGTGTGGATGAAGCGCTTGCAGGGTATTGTGATTTAATAACGGTATCAATTCATTCTAACAACAGTGTGACAGTGGAAGATAATGGCAGGGGAATACCTGTAGGAATCCATAAGACCGAGCATATTCCGGCAGTTGAAGTAGTTATGACCAAACTCCACGCTGGGGGTAAGTTTGATCACGATACCTATAAGGTGTCCGGTGGATTACATGGAGTAGGTGTATCTGTTGTGAATGCCCTGTCGAGTTTGCTTGAAGTTGAGATTCGTTCAGGAGGAAAGGTTTACTTCCAGTCTTATGAAAAAGGGAAGAGTACTTGTAAAGTTGAAGTTATTGGAAAGACCAAGAGGAGGGGAACAAAAATTCGTTTTTTGCCGGATCAGGACATATTTAAAACCACTGATTTTAGTTTTGACCTTATATCTCAACGATTAAGAGAGTTGGCCTTTCTGAACAAGGGACTTAAAATCGTGCTTGAAGATGAGCGGACGGACAAGAAAAAGGAATACTACTATAAAGGAGGTATAGTCTCATTTGTGGAGTATCTAAACAAAGGAAGGACACCTGTCCACAAAAAACCCATCTATGTGGAAGCCGGAAAAGATGATGTTTCCATTGAGGTGGCAATGCAATACAATGATACGTATAGTGAAAAAATTTTTTCCTTTGCCAACAATATTAATACAGTGGAAGGCGGATCTCATGTTGTTGGATTCAAGTCCGGCTTAACCCGCACTATAAATCATTACGGTTCTAGTAGTAATCTACCAAAGAACCTTCAAGAAAAGTTGAGTGGTGATGATGTCAGGGAGGGGTTGACGGCCGTCATCAGTATCAAGCTTAGATCTCCGCAGTTTGAAGGCCAGACAAAAACAAAGCTTGGCAACAGCGAGGTCAAGGGACTTGTGGAAACCCTCTTGAATGAAAAACTTGGGACGTTTTTAGAGGAAAATCCAACCATAGCAAGGAAGATAATGGCTAAGGTTGTTGAGGCAGCGCGTGCCAGAGAGGCAGCCAGGCGTGCGCGTGATATAGCCAGGAAAAAGGGTGTGTTGGGAGAAGCATCACTTCCGGGGAAACTGGCAGATTGTCAGGAAGTAGATCCATCCAAAAGGGAGCTTTTTATTGTGGAGGGTGATTCGGCTGGTGGCAGCGCAAAACAGGGAAGAGACCGGAAATTCCAAGCAGTGCTTCCTCTAAAAGGAAAAATACTAAATGTGGAGAAGGCCCGGTTCGACAAGATGCTCAAGAGTGAAGAAATCAAGACATTGATTACAGCTCTTGGTACCGGCATTGGCCGAGATGAATACAATATCGATAAATTGAGGTATCACAAGGTCATTATTATGACAGATGCTGATGTTGACGGTTCTCATATCCGAACACTCCTGCTTACATTTTTTTATCGTATGATGCCGGATTTGGTAGATCTCGGCCACCTTTATCTCGCGCAGCCGCCATTGTTTAGGATTGGGAAGGGAAAAAATGCGATTTACGTGAAAGAAGAGGCTGATCTGAATGAGTTCTTAATGAAGCGGATATGCGAAGCAAAGAAACTCAAGACCGGCGGGAGGGAGGCCTTCTTGCAAGGGGATAGTCTCTACGTATTTATGGGGAGTCTTGTTGACTATGAGACTGCCGTCACACGCCTGGAACGGCGAGGTTATAGCCGACCACTGATTGAGCTTTTACTTGAAAGACAAGCAAAAGACAAGACCTTCCTTCAAAATGAAGATCGTATGCGCGATCTTTCATATAGTCTCATATCTCTTGGCTACAAAGCGGCCCATGTTGTCAAAGATGAAGAGCATAATGTTTTTGAATTGGCAGTAGAACAAGAAGACAACGGCAACATTAAAGTGAGGATTGGTTGGGAACTTATTTCTTCTCCGGATTTCCAGAAGGGAATAGTCCTCTGGAAAGAGTTTTTGACACCCAATAAACCCCCCTTTGTTGTCTACGATAACGGCAAAGAATCTGTTTCCGTTGAAAACAGAGACGAACTTCTTTCCTTGCTTTTGCGAGATGCCAAGAAGGGTCTTTTTATCCAGCGGTACAAGGGCCTTGGGGAGATGAATCCCGAACAGCTCTGGGAGACGACTATGGACCGCGAAAAGCGAACACTTCTTAAGGTTAAGGTCGAAGATATGTTCGAGGCCCATGATATATTTACTGTTTTAATGGGTGACGAAGTGGAGCAGAGACGTAAATTCATCGAGACAAACGCTTTGTATGTACAGCGACTGGATATTTAGATGAATCTGGTTTCCATAGAGGCACGGGACCTACCCGATGCGTGGTTTCAATGTGTATATGAGATTTTGGACAAGGGTCATCAGTACAAGGTCGATCACGGTAGCTATGTGGGACAGAAACGGCTCGAGTTTGACTATGTGACTATTCACATCAAATATCCTGGGGTCCGGCCCTTGATTCCCGATATACCCACTTCCTTTGGTATACCCAATCCTGTGGCAGAAGGATATGTAGAGGAATACCTACCGTACTTGATGACCCCCGAGAAGCAGCCAAACGAAGACTACACTTACGGCGAGCGTCTTGCTGGTTGGTCATACCTGTGTGCTGGCGAGGCAGGTCTTATCGCAAGAAATGGACAGGAGTTACAGGGTGATCCCTCGAAGAATACGGTAGAGTTGCGAGTTGTCAACCAGATAGAATCAGTCATCAATATGTACAAGACAAAAGGCTATGGCACGAACCAAGCAGCAATGACAGTTTCGGTTCCATCGGATGTTCGTTTGGGAGACCCCCCGTGTCTGCGCCACATAGATACTCGTATTCGCAACGAGAGGCTCCACTTCTTGGTCTATTTCAGATCTTGGGATTTATGGAATGGTTTTCCGGCCAACCTTGGCGGAATTCAACTTCTAAAGGAGTACATGGCTAGCGAAATCGGTGTCGCAGATGGTGAGATAGTGGCAGCCAGCAAGGGCCTCCATCTTTATGACTATGTATGGGAATTGGCCCAACTCCGCACTATGCGCAACGAAGGGACTCGAAACGCCGTTGCCTGACCCGGATCAAATGATCACGCGAAGCTGTTCGCCTCCCCGAACTACCTTGGTTCCCACGGAAGATCCACAGATGTTGCACAGATATTCGTACTTGTCTCCTTCCGGGAGGACCAACAACAGGCGCTTGCGTACGGGCATTGATCTCCCGCACGTTGGGCAATAGAGTTCCGTGGCGTCGAACTCCTTAAACATTTCCTGGTTTGTGGAAATGCCGGAGGTACGCTGACGCTGGTTTGCAAAAAAACTGTGTTGCATAAGTAAACTGACAGGCCACAAGCCAACGGTTTTTGTTTGAGGTTGTGCTTGGCCTGCGGGCACCAAGCTTTTTTTTGATATATAGCGGGTTATAAGAGTATTGTCAAGGAGTGGCCGGTTTTCCCAAAAGGGATTTTATTCGCCTTCGCCGGAACATCCAGCAGCGCACCGTCGCCCAAGCTATGGCGCGTCGGGGACTTGCTGCGGGGAGCTTCATAAATAAGGAGAGATTTTATGGAGGCTAAAAAGATCGACCATATAGGCATTGCCGTCTTCGACCTCGAGCACGCCAAGCGCTTTTACGAGGAGTCGTTTGGGCTGGCAGTGGAGCATGAAGAGACTTTAGGGGAAATGAAGATCGCTTTTGTTCCTGTAGGCAGGGTGAATATTGAGTTGATTCAGCCAACTTCAAAAGAGGGTGTAATCGCCAGGTTCATCGCCAAGCGTGGCGAAGGTATCCACCATATTGCCTATGAGGTTGATGATGTCGGCGCCACGCTTGAGAGGCTCAAGGCCCAAGGTGTCAAACTCCTGGATGAGACCCCCCGCGCCGGGGCCCATGGGAAACAAGTGGCTTTTTTACACCCAAAGAGCTGTTTTGGGGTTTTGACCGAATTGGTATCCAAAAAAGATAATTGACAGTCGATTTATTATTGTTATAAAATAGTAAAACTTAATCGGGGCTGTAGCTCAGCTGGGAGAGCGCATGACTGGCAGTCATGAGGTCAGGGGTTCGATCCCCCTCAGCTCCACCAAGTTGTTATGAGATGGGTTGGCCATTTCGGTTGACCCTTTTTGTTGGAATCATGATAATCTTGTGCCAAGCAGGGAGGGTCTTATCATGGGAACGCAAGTTGAAGCGGACAGAATAGTCAGACCTGCAGCAATTACGGTGAGAACAGTAGAAGGCAGTGTCATACAAGGCAAGGTAAATCTAGGTTCAGAACGACGGGTTTCAGACATATTTACTGGATCAGATAAGCCTTTTGTTGTTCTATTTGATGCTGCATACTCTGGAGGCTCTGGAAAGGTCTTCATTATCAACAAGGCCCACATTGTCTGGATTGAACCAGAAGATGAACAACTGGCAGCCGGATAAATGGAATCAACGTGAAGCAGAACGAGGACACGTAATTCTCCTCTCCTTTAGCTCCCCAAACCATACCTTTTCCCACCATTTTGGTGACCGTACAGCCACAACCCTTTGAGGAATTGCAAGGGGGCGCCACAACTGTTGAGATTTGCATGTTTTGCCCTTGACACAAAGAGCCTTATGTTGATAAAGGATCATTAATAGAAATCGAGGCACTTTGTGTGACAGAAGGCTTTATGAAAGGAGAGGACAAATGGCAAAAAAAATTCTAGTTGCAGTCGATGAATCCAAGAATTCCATGAAGGCAGTTAACTACGTGGCTAAAAGCATGAATCCAACCGCCTTGGTTACGCTATTTAGTGTCATACCAGATTCCACCGCAGCCTGCGGGCTGGACAGCCCCTCCCTTACGCCACTATTTAAGGAAAACAGGCAAACATTTTGTGCCCTAGAGGACACCAAGAAAGAGAGCGTTAAAGCCTTTATGGGAAAGGCCAAGCAGGGTCTCGTAAGGTCAGGTTTTGCTTCCAAGAATGTGACCGTCAAGATCAGGAAAAAGAAGGTAGGCCTGGCAAGAGATATATTAAGAGAGGCCCAGCACGGGAAATATGATACGCTTGTTATTGGAAGACGGGGACTGTCGGGTATTAAGGAGTTTTTCTTTGGAAGTGTTTCCAACAAGGTTGTCCAGCTTGCGAAAAAAGTGTCCGTTATTGTCGTGGACTGAGCGAGTACTCTATTTCGATAACCCGTGCCCGTGCTATCCGCAACTGACTCAGGCCGGACTACTGAGATCTATTTGCACGCTGCATCGGCAAATTTTAGATCAACGAACCTTTCGACGTCAATCAAAACGCCTATGTCCATTTGATCGTGCATATATCGTTGCATCTTGTCAAGGTCCTCAAGCACCGGGTATAGGTCATTCATTGTAATCCCTTGAGTTGCGTTAAGGACGTTATCCAGAACGGATGTGGTCAAGCCCAATTCTTTTTTGGGATCCAAGAAAGCAACAGCAATTTCAGCAGCCTTTTTTTTGTTTTGCTCGATAAACTTCCCAGCCTGAACAAGCAAAGAGGTAAACTCATACACGGCATCGGGATATTCTGAAATAAACTCATCCCGCATGGCAACGACGCAGCAGGGATGGTTATCCCAGAGCGATGCAGAGAGGAACTGAAACTCTGCAATCCCCTTTGCAATAGCATTCGAACCGATCGGTTCGGCCACGATAAAGCCTGCGATTTCTTCATTCTCCTTCATTATACCGGCCATCTTTACTGGCGGCACGACTTCAAAACGGACATTAATAGCCTTCTTTCCAGGGACTCCCGGCTTCAGACCCAAGTCGGTCAAGAATTTGTGTGCCAACATATTATGGACAGACATCTTATGGGGGATGTCTATTACCTTATATTTGAAGAAGTCTTTCAGTGATTCATAATTATTGATTTCATCCTTGTTTGAACGCACAAAAATGCTGCCGTTTTTGTGCGCCAGCAGTACTAGTTTTATGGGTGCATCAAATCCAAAGAGGTCCATTGCAATAGGGGCCAGAATAAAAGCGGCATCAACGTTTCCCTTTTCCAGAGATTCTTGAATCGGGTTCCAGCCGGGCATGCATAGAGTCTCCAGGTCAAAATATTTGGGACTAACCTCTCCTGTTTGTATTTGATGCTTTAGAACTCCGAGCGCAAGGTGATCGGTAATCTGAATATGCCCCACTCTCATTTGAACCTTCCCTTGAATCAACCTTGGCTCGCGCTTTTCTTCCGCGACCTTGTCTTTTAGGCCAAGAGTCTCATCGATTTTTGCCTTGAGTTCTTCAGTGTCAAAGGGCTTTGCAATATGGTTATTTGCCCCCTCCTTTTTGCCACGCTCTTGTTGAGACTTATCGCCCTGTGCTGTTGCCAGTATGAAAGGGATGTTCTCACATTTCTCATTATGACGGACCCATTTCAGAAAGTCCAACCCGTCCTTGTTCGGCATATTCCAGTCGCTGATTATCAGATCTATATTATGCTCTTGAAGCTTCTCTATTCCATCAATGCCATCTACAGCGGAAACGATGTTATCAAAACCAATTTTGTTTAGCATCTGTTTGAACATTGCCCGCATGGTTCCGGAATCGTCTACAACCAGGATTGTCATTTTCTTATCAAGTGACATTTTCGTGCTCCTTGTTCTTGAGAAAAAGTGAACGAAATGTTGTCATCAAGGTCTACCGGCTGTCTATTCGTGCAAGTATCCTGCCAATTTGATATGAGACAGGCTTTTTTGTTGAGTGCACGTAATTGCGCCGTCAGGCTCAGGTTGACAAGACCCTGGGGTTCATCTATCGTCCCAGTGGTTGTTGAGAAGTTGCCCTAAGTGATAACTATGCGTTTAACGAAAGATAATACGGCCTTATTGGAAATTGATGGGCTATGCAAAGAATTCGGTGGCCTCTTGGCCATCAACACTCTTTCCTTTGCCGTGGATTCAGGGTTGATCAAGTCAGTCATTGGTCCAAACGGCGCTGGAAAGACCACGCTGTTTAAGATGATTACCGGTCTTCTTGATCCCACAAGGGGCGAGGTCCGGTTGAGGGGGCGGCCCATAAACGGTCTGAATCCGTATCAGATCGCAGCTCAAGGTATTTCGAGTACATTCCAAACCGTGGAGCTTTTTGGCGAGATGACGGTGCTTGAAAATGTGATGGTAGGACGCCACGTGAGGACTCGATCAGGGTTTTTTGCTGCTGGCTTTCGCCTCAAAAGAATGCGACAGGAGGAAGACAAGATCAGGCAAGCTGCCCTGGAGCGCCTCGAATTCGCAGGGCTGTTTGAAAAAAAAAAGATGAAGGCAGACAACCTTCCGCTGGGCGACCAGAAGCTCCTAGAAATTGCAAGGGCTCTAGCAACCGACCCCCAGCTGCTTCTCCTGGATGAGCCGGCAGGAGGCCTTAACGATCGTGAAACGGAGTATCTGGCAGAACGAATCTGCGCCATCCGGGATCAGGGCATCACCGTGTTGCTCGTAGAACATGACATGAATCTTGTCATGAACATATCTGACGAGATCGTGGTTATTAACTACGGCCAGAAGATAGCGGAGGGCTACCCTCATGCCATCAAGGACAACCAGGATGTCATTGATGCCTATCTGGGAGAAGCTATAGACTATTCTGACCTGAGAAGGGCTGCCGGATCAAGATTCACGTAGTAGTATTGGAGTACTGGAGCGAGGGAGCAATGGTTAACCCGTGAACGGTTACTCGATTTGTAAGCCTAGATTTTCAACAGGACTTTTGGTAAGAAAGTAATATAGTTACTCTGGATTTTGATTATTTCGTATGAATATGGAGGGTACTTATGCATCCCCTGTTGACTGAAGAGACAGGCAAGAAACTTCTACTTTTGGGAAATGAGGCCATTGTTAGAGGTGCTCTTGAGGCTGGCCTGGGCTTTGCCACGACCTATCCGGGCACACCGTCATCTGAGATAGGAGACAACTTTTTTCGCATAGCTGCCGAATCAGAGTTTTACTTTGAGTATTCTACCAATGAAAAGGTGGCCCTGGAGACGGCTGCAGGCGCTGCTGTGTCCGGCGTGCGGACAATGTGCAGTATGAAACACGTGGGCCTTAATGTGGCTGCCGATCCATTGATGACATTGGCCTATGTTGGTGTGCGGGGAGGCATGGTTATCGTTACGGCCGACGACCCGTCGATGTTTTCAAGCCAGAACGAGCAGGATAGTCGGATCTACGGCAGATTGTCCAGCCTGCCGATGCTGGAACCCGCATCCGCCCAAGAGGCCAAAGAGATGACCAAGGCGGCCTTTGAAATTTCAGAAGCCCTTGAGCTCCCAGTGCTGCTTCGGACCACCACACGGTTGAGCCATTATCGCGGCATTGTCACAACGGCCCCACTGAGGCCCCCGAAGACCAAAGGTGCTTTTGAGAAGAACAGTGCTCGATTTGTCACTGTACCGGCAAATGCCAGGGTCCGCCACAAGGTGCTTCTTGATCAGGCGGAAAAGGCTCGGGACATGGCCTGCCAATCGACTTTTAATACAGTGACCGGCGAAGGCTCGTGGGGCATTGCCACAAGCGGAATGGCCTATAACTACGTGGCTGATGCCATCAAAGATCTTGGGATTGAGGACAAGGTCAGGGTGCTGAAGCTCGGTTTCACATACCCATTTCCTGAAAAGCTCGCACTAGACTTTATCAAATCGGTGGAAAAGATCCTCGTTGTGGAGGAACTGGAGCCTCTGTTAGAGGATAGTCTTAGGGTTACAGCCCAGACCAACGGTCTTGTCACACCTATTGCCGGAAAAAGGCCAGATCTCTTTTCACGTCTATATGAATACAACCCCGGCATGGTGCGTGAGGTCATAGCGAGGTTTTTTGGCGTTCACTATACCCTGCCAGAACCCGTCGATGTAGAGAAGAACCCGGAGGCCATTCAGGTTCCTATGCGGCCCCCAAACCTGTGTGCGGGTTGTCCCCATCGGGCAGCCTATTATGCAGTCAACAGCGTGCTGAAAGAGACCAAGACCGAAGCCATCTTTCCCACAGATATCGGGTGTTACACCCTGGGAATTCTGCCCCCCTTGCAGACAGCGGACTTTCTTATTTGCATGGGGTCCAGTGTCACTTCAGCGGCCGGCATCTCCAGAGTAACAGGCAAGAAGGTGATTGCGTTTATCGGCGATTCAACGTTTTTTCACTCGGGTATCACAGGGCTGATCAATGCCGTGCACAACCAACACAACTTCATTCTTGTCGTCCTCGACAATGGCACAACAGCCATGACCGGCCACCAACCTCATCCTGGCGCGGATATCACGCTGCCCGGATGGGACAAGCCCTGTATTTCCATTGAGGCCATTGTCAGGGCCTGTGGCGTTGAGCAGGTGGCAGTAGTCAATCCGAACAACCTGTCCAAGACCAAGAAGGCGATCCAGGAGGCCCTGGAGTCAAACCAGCTTTCCGTCATTGTAGCCAAGGCCCCGTGTCCTCTATACGAGAGGCGGGTCCTTGGCAAGAAATCAAAACGGGCGTTCGTGGTAGGTCCTGAGTGCAATACGGAGTGCACGGAATGCATTGACACTTTCGGGTGTCCTGCCCTTTACAAGAATCCGGCTCCTGATGCAAAGACAACCATGATCATTGACGAACAGCTTTGTATCGGTTGCGGGGTATGTATCCAGTTTTGCAAGAAGATCAGGCCAAAAAAGATTTAGGGCCGTGATCGGGTGTTGCGACATTGATGCCTGAGAAACACCGTTTGATTAGTTGAATTGGTTTAGTTAGATGGAAGGTTTAGTAAAAGGGAGAGATCGAATGGACAATTATCGTATATGTTTCACGGGCGTTGGCGGGCAGGGAACTCTTCTGGCCACCAAGGTTATGGCCGAAGCTGCAATTTACGC
>JADFWI010000314.1 GCA_015222985.1 Pseudomonadota bacterium
CTCCGCCATAGGCTCTGGCCCGCAGGCGGGCGAAAGCCGGAATCCAGTTTATTCAGCTAGTTACAAAGGCTCTGGACTCCGGTATTCACCGGAGTGACGACTTTTTACGACTTCATCATTTGTGATTCAGGGATTTAGGGATTGCGAATTGAAGGAAGTCCATTTGATTTCGAATCCCTCAATCCCTGAATTCCTCAATTCCTTTAGCTTTAGGCACTTAAGCGGATAAGGAAACAATCCTTGAAGAAATATCTCAAATACTTTGCCCGAAAACCGGGTTTATGGCTTATCACAGGAGTCATCGCAGTACTCTTGGGTGGGGCCCTCATTTTGGGGACGCTTTCTGCCCGCGAAACGAAAAAGATAATCAACGAGGACTTCAATGCACAGCAGCTTTCATTAGCCAGAAATGCCGCAGAAATATTGACTGTAAATTTTAGAATCCTTAAGCGGGAACTGATGACTCTGAGCCTCTCACCTTCCATTCAGTATGTGGAGGCGGTCTCCTGGCCGAACCGGATGAAAATCTGCCTCTCAAGCATTAAGGACTATGGTGTAATCCGAGTCATGCTTGTGAACGCTCACGGCACCAACTCCTATTCAGTCAATTATGCCAATGCGGTCTTTATAGAAAAGGGATCCTATGGCCGCGAGAATTATTTTCAATGGTGCAAAGAACTGGAAAACAGAGGCAAGGTCTACATAGGCGATGTCAAGAAAGAGGTTGTTGAGGACTCTGAGCCTGGTCTTGTTATGACCATGGCCACGCCAGTCTACCACGTCTCAAGTGATGAGGCACACCCGAAACCCACTTACCAATTTTCGGGGGTGCTGGTGTTTGTCCTGGACGCTGGTCTGCTTGCAAAAAAATTCGTGGGTCCCATCAGGTCAGGCAAGACTGGGTATGCATGGGTCATTAATGAGTCCGGCAATTTTCTGTACCACCTGGAAAGGGATTTTATCGGCCAAAATGCCTTTGAAGTGAGGAAATTTAAAGATCCACACATCTCTTTCAGCAAGATTGACCTCATACAAAAAACCAAGATGCTGCGGGGAAAGGAAGGGACCTCCTGGTATATCTCAGGTTGGCACCGTGGCGTGACGGGCCCCATGAAAAAACTGATCGCATACGCGCCAATGCAAATTGGAGCTGCCAACGCCACAAGGATATGGTCGGTTGCCGTGGCCGCGCCGATTAGCGAGGTGGAAGACGCCATACACACCGTGTATGTTAGACAATTTATCATACAGGGTGTTTTAATTGCTGCGGTACTTGTCATATTTGCCTTCTTTATAGCAAACGAAAGGACGTGGCTCAAAACCCTTGAACAAGAGGTCGAAGAAAAGACAAAAGACCTGGCGCGTTTTGCCAACAGGCTGCAACGCTCTGAGGAAAGGTACCGATCCGTTATCGAGTCGGCAGATGACATGATCTATACTGTGGACGAGCAGTGTAATATCCTGTCGGTCAATCAATACTGCCTGCAGTTGATTGGGTGTCAGGTTGACGACGTTGTGGGAAGAAAAGTAATGGATGTGATCGAATACGAAACACCCGAAAGCGTTCCCTCGATAGTTGAAAAGGTCTTGGCAACATCTGAGACTATCGGTCACGAAGAATGCGTAAAGATAGCAAACAGGCAGTATTGCCTTGACACAAAATACAAGCCTGTCCTGACAGACGGAGGTCATATAGGCGCAGTGTTGATCATATCCAGAGACGTCACAGAACATAAGATGATGGAAGGACAGCTCGTTCATACGGAAAAACTCGCATCTCTGGGGTCGCTTTCAGCAGGCGTTGCCCATGAAATAAACAACCCGGTTGCCATTATCCTAGGTTTCACGGAACTATTGGTGGATAGAACCCCCGCGGGCTCCAAAGAACATGAGATCCTCAAGACCATTGAGCGGCAGGGGAATAACTGTAAAAGGATCGTTGAGAATCTCCTTGCCTTTGCCAGGATACCCCAGAA
>JADFWI010000315.1 GCA_015222985.1 Pseudomonadota bacterium
CACCATCGGTTTTCCTTTTCGCTCCACAATATACTGGTCGTTTCTAAATGATACCGCATTCATTATTGTGCCTAATGTTTGTCTGGCCTTAAGGGCTGTAACTACCTTTAATGACATAATATTGCTCCTTACGAACTATAGTAATTGATATAGTTGCATTTTAGCTAAAGATATGTATGTTGTCAAGTCAAAACAAGAGTTCCAGAAGTCACGAGACATATCAATAGCGCTGTCGGAGACCGTCCAGCATCGACTCAATGCTGGAATCCTTTGGTCAATCCGAAGATATTTGAACCCGGCTCCTCTTCGCGGCCAACCAGGCTATGGAGAAAAACGGTCTTCCATGTGGAACTCCTTTTAAGGCTGCAGCTTGGATAGATTGTCCCTGGCAAACTCTATTGTTGGGTCAAGCTCCAAGGCTAGTTCATAATAGCGAATAGCCTGGACTTTTTTGTCCATGTCCCGATAATTGGAAGCGATATTGGCATAATCAATGGCAGAGGTGGGGTCTATGCGCAGCGCTTCGCGAAAGCACTCTATGGCCTTTTCGTGTTCTTTCAGTTTGAAGTGACAGAAGCCCATGAGATTGTGGATATCCGTCCTCTCACTGTCATAAGCCGTTGCTTTTTCCAGTGCTGTAATGGCCTCTCGGTATTGATTCATATCTCTTAAGGAAATCCCCATATAGGAATAGATACTTGCAATGTCTTCCCTTTTCGGATTGAGTTCCAGGGCCTCCTCAAAATGCATTAAGGCCTCGCGGGGCTTACTCATCGAAAGATGGCATGATCCCAAATAGAACTTAATGTAGTATTTTCCCGGAATCAGGGTTTCCGCCCTTTGCAGTTCGGTGATTGCTCTTTCAGTATCGACACATTCTGCAATAAGCTTGGTTGAAAACATTCCCACACTCGTTCCTGCGGCCCGCTCGCGAAAATGAGCCCCAGGCACGATGGCATAAAAGGCTGGGATTTCAAGCTCAGGATGGGTCACATCGAGGACAATGACTTCCATGCCGATTCGGGACAAGGCAGCAATACAGTTTTCCACCTCCACTCTAATGTTATCATGGGAAAGGTCTGGCAGTTTTGTGATATCTGTCTCCCTGTCAGGATGGACGACGAAGTCGGCTTCCGCAAGGGTTCTCAACTTGGGGAGGCCGCTGGCCACATAGTTGGACGCGGTATTAAAATCGCCGCCAAGCTGGGCCACTTCTGTTAAAGCACGATTTAATGCTTTCTGGGGGTTGGGTGTTGTGCCGGCCGTCCAGACGATTTCGCTCCTTTCGGGAAAGGTCGAAGGGTCGTAGGCAAGCACCCCCACACTGGGGATGCCGGTATCGAGGGAAAAATCAGAGATGAACAACCTGACCCCGATTTTTTCATACTTTGCAATCATCTCAAGAACCACAGAGTCGGTTATTGAGTTCATACTAATGGCGGGTGTCGTGATCTTGTTGCGGCTCACGATGGATGACACATGCCTTTCCACAATCTCGCATATGCCCTGGCTGAGCGCTTCTTCAACACAGTTGCCGGCTGATGGTCCATTGTACTCGTTAATGGCAAAAAACCAATCAAAAGGGATAAGGACTTCTTCTTGTCTCGTCAGGTTGTAGCCCCATGTCCATTTCAAGGGGAGCCTTGAAAAAACCTCTTGGGCCTTGTCAAGGTCATCAGAACTGTCATGGACAGAAAGGGCAATCGCCTCAAAGGGGACGGCATTGTTTTTCAGATTTCGGTATTCTTCGACAAAGAAATTTTTCGGGTTCCTGGAAAAACTGAAAAAGCTGAATCTCTCAGCCAGCTCCATAACTGCACTTGCCTCTGACTGCTCCGGGGTGCCCCCTTTGCCCATCTGTTTCTTTGTACCTATGATCTCAAAGGCATCTTTTCCGCATATGCTGAAATAGACGGGAATGCCCAGCCGGCCGTTATCGATTCTCATCGTAGTTTCGAGAATATCCAGATTTACCCCTTTGAGTTTTTCCTTAAACCTTCGCACCGTCTCCTCAGGTGTAAGGACTTTATCCAGATCCAAGGTAAAACGCTTGAAGGCGTCTTTCAGGATCACCTTACCTGCCATCTAAATTCTCCCCATTGCCCATGGTTTCAAGCGCCCTGTTCATGCTGCCGGATACATAACCTTCCAGGTCAACAGCAATATGGGAAAAACCGATTTCTCTGAATTTGTGGACAATCGCTTTTCTCAAGTCATCCTCCATTAACATTTTCAGCCCCTGTCTTTCCACCTCTATCCTTGCCACTGCCCCGTGATGCCTTACCCTGCACTGTTTGATACCCTTGTCAAAGAGAAACGCTTCAGCCTGTTCAATCATCTTCAGCTTGTCAACAGTAATCGGGCTGCCATACGGTATTCTGGAAGCGAGGCAGGCCATGGTCGGCTTATCCCACGTAGCAAGTCCCATCTCTTTTGAGAGCAGACGTATATCCTGCTTGCTCAAACCGGCATCCACCAGGGGGGCCATAACTCCTATTTCATTGGCAGCCTGAAATCCGGGGCGATAATCCTTTAGATCGTCCACATTTGCTCCGTGGGCTACGCGCCTTATTCC
This sequence comes from Pseudomonadota bacterium, assembly GCA_015222985.1. GTDB lineage: Bacteria > Desulfobacterota > Desulfobacteria > Desulfobacterales. Next base: position 2,576 of record JADFWI010000315.1, read on the forward strand.
TCTTTCTTTTGCCATTTTGTCAAGCTTCTGAAAAAGAGACCTTTTGCAATGGTAGCATCTGTCCGGGCCGTTGGATAGGAAGTCAGGAAGGCTTATTTCTTCAGACGGGAAAAGGATGTGCTCAATCCCTCTTGCCTGAGCAAATTCCACGGCCACATCCTTTTCCCGCACCGGAAATATCTCGGAAGTCGCCGTTGCCGCCACCGCCCCAGACCCAAGGGTTTGATGGGCCAAAGCTAACAGGAAAGAGCTGTCCACTCCCCCGGAAAAGGCTACCAGCAAAGAGCCGGCATCCCGGAGCAGATGAACAAGGCGCTCCTGTTTGACCCTCACATGGTCCATATCCGTTCTATTCAAATCCATAACAGGGATTATAACCCAACCCAAGGCAACATTCTATTGCAAAAAGCTTACATTTTTGGCAACACAATGCCCGTTTGTCAAGAATGAAGATCGCCTGTGCTTTGACTAAATGTCTTTAAACTCTGCTGCTCGTAATTCGCCTCCAATCTTGTTGAATTCATGGCTGAAGTTCTCTACCAACCGTTTTAGTTGTAACTCCTGTCCATCGTGATAAAAAAGGAAAAGACTCATCATTTTCCGTTGTTCTCTTAGGTGTGGCTGACGCTTCACGCCCATTTTCTCGGCCAGCGGCACGAGGTCATGAAGGACTTCTCCTATATTCTTGTACCTCGCGGACGGGTCCCTCTCGGTGGCGTGCATGATGAAATTGGACAGCTCATCCGGCAAATCAGAAATCAACGTGCGTGGATCTGGGACGTCCTCGCGAACGTGCAAGTCCATCAGCTTAGTAAGATTATCTTCAGGAAACGGTCGCTGGCCGGTAATCATCTCAAAAGCGGTAATTCCGAGCGAGTAGATATCAGTCCGTGCGTCCACAGGTTCACCCTCGATTTGTTCTGGAGACATATAGAATAGAGTGCCTGGCAGATCGGAATCCCTGTTTCCCGGAGAGGAGGCCAGTCCAAAGTCAACGATTCTTACCCGATCATTCGGCTGGATAAAAATGTTTCCCGGTTTGATGTCCTGATGGACGATGCTTTGCTCATGAGCATAACTCAAGCCTGCACACACCTGGAAAAGAATATCTAATACCTTGGACAGGGGTAGTCTTGGCATTCTTTCCAGAACACGATCCAGTGACCTTCCATCAAGATACTCCATGATAATAAAAATTGATCTGTACAACTCTTCAATGTCATATACCTTCACAATATTCTCATGGTTCAAGTGAGCGATTATCTTTGCTTCGTCCCGAAACTTCTCTGAGAAATCAGGATCCATGGCCAAGTCATGCTTTAGCATTTTAATGGCAACTGGCATATTCAAGTCTGTATGAATCCCCTTGTAAACGATGCTCCAACCACCCCGGCCGATCATTTCATTGACGACGTATTTGCCAACCGTTCTGTCTGCAGTAACGGTTTCGCCGCAAAGTCGATGTGTAACAAGCTCTGTGAGAAAATTTTGCACATCCGGACACTCCTTACACACTGCGTCAAATTGAGTTCGGCTTATACTCCATAACTTGACATCGGTTTCTGCATCAACATGAGCAGTTCGTGGTCCACCTGTCAAAAGCGCTATCTCTCCCACGATGTCTCCAGGTCGAAGACGGGCAATGGGATGTTCTCTGCCGTCTTTTTCCACATGGGCCACACATGACCCTTCCTGAACTATATAAAAAGTATTCCCTTCGTTTCCTTGCCTGATGAACCTTTCTCCTGCCCGAAAATGACGTGGGGTCATACAATTCAACAAAAGGCATTTGGCCTCATCAGAGATGGCATCAAAGAGTTGTGCGCGCATTAAGAATTCCAAATCGCACGGAGACATCCCTTTCTTGCCTGTGGGTACCCTATGCGTGGGGATGCCCGCACGCTCTCTTTCTGGAAGAAGTTCGACCCCCAGGACATAATAATTATCATGAGTTACACTCTTATCTACGCGTACAACTCTTCCGACAAAGGCCATCCATGATTCTTCATGTCGTAGCCTGATCCGCATATCAAGCAACGAACCGACCTTGAAGCTTAGGGGTGATTCCAAAAGAAGACCGCCCTCACTCCGGTTAAATACATGCACTAACAAAGTGTCACCCCTTTCCTTCGATGCAGCGTCCTGGCCGTCTTCGTCGTATTTCGGATAAACGATCCCAACCTCTGATGTTGGCAAGGTTTCTCGCGGCCACTCTCTGCGCTCACGTTTTCTCTCCATCATGACCTCCAAAAATTGTAGTTGGCTTATCCGGAAATCCCCGATGAAAAGGGCAATGGGGCGGGGTGTTGCAGGCAGACAATTGAATGCTTCAGGTTAAGCAGGATGGGCGTATGTTATATTGCCTCAACGCGCAGGCTTTTCCGCACAGGCCCCTTCCCTTTTGCGATCTTCGCAATGCTTGTGTCTTCCTTAATGGAAGTAATCTCCAAAGTCACATCTCTATCTATTACTCTAAACTGTTGTCCTGTTCTGAGCCCCACCATTCGTCCTATATTGAGCCTGATCTCTTCACCTTTTACTTCCGAGACCTTTCCCCGCAGGGGATAAAGTGGTTGCAGCTTTTCCAGGAGATTCTTGGATAACCGCTCCGCCAGCACGGAGGCTGGCACTGCGCTTCCAAACGATTCGTTTACGGCTGCGGCAATCCGGCCGGTCTCGGTTTCGATCAAACGCATGGACACCTGGACCTGTGGACCGGAATAGACCATCTGGCCAGATACAATAGACCTTGCAGCCAGGACCTTGCCCAGGGATAACGCGGTCCTTCGATCAATCAGCTCGGAGCTCCCTAACTTCAGTTCCTCGACCAATTTATCAAAAAGTGCACGCTCCACCAACCGAACCCGGCTGTGCTGAAGCATTTGATCGGTAATCCCTGAGACAAGGAGCCGTTCTTGACCTTCCTGAAAAGGGTATCCTTGCACCTTGAAATCCATCACCCACATGGTCAAAGGTCGAGACGTCCAACCGTCAGAGGGCACTGCCCTGGAAGGTGACTTCATGCTTTCAAGCAATTCCTTGACCATGCGGTCAATCCGCTCCTGTTTTTCCTGATCCCTGGCGAGTGTTGCTTTTTTGCGGGTCTCATTGGTAATGGCGGTGAGAACCCGATCTTCTGGCGCCAGTGCTCGAGCCTTCCCAAAGAGGTCCAGGGCCTCATCATAATCCCCTCTGCCCTCAAGCAAAAGAGCTTGAGATACATAACCCAGACTGCTCCCGGGAGCGGCCTCGGTGGCTTGCTGGTAGTACCTTAGAGCCGCATCCGGCTGTTTGCGAAGCGAGGCGATGCGGCCCAAACCAACCAAGGCACGAGACTTCTGTACATCCGTTCCCTTTGTACCTTGCATCGCCTTTTGATAGGCTCCTTTGGCTACATCGAGTCTGCCGTTTGCCAGATGGATATTTCCCCGAATCAGATAGCACAAAGAAGCCTTAGGATTCTTATCCTCAAGGGCCCTGCAGACGTTCAATGCTTGCACGAAATTGCCCTCGCGATAATAGGCCAGGGCAGCCCTTTCGTACTTTATAGTCCCTTCCCTCAAAAAACCTGGATATCCCCAAAGCATCACAGCTACCAGAAGAACTATACCGGCGGCCACAGACCACCAGACTCGGTTCTTTTTTGCAACCTCCTTCTCAGCAAAATCGATGACTTCTTCTCGTGTCCTGACCTCTCCATCTGAGCTCGAAACACGGGCAGGCTCAGATTCCTTCCGTGGCTCAGTCGCTTCTATTTGGTCCTTATAATTGGAAGTGGGGTCCCCGTACAGGACATAGCTTGCCCACACTATGGTCTCTTCGCCGTATTCTTTGATCAGAGCCTGTCGCGACCGTCGTGTGGCTTCGCCAATCGTCATACCTGAAAGCAGGTTCTTGTAAAACTCTAAGGCAAATCGGCGGCTCGGTTCATCTGATATCTCCCAGAAGGTACCCAAATAGTGTTTTACGCCGGCTAAAAGAAAGGCATTGGCCAAGCCAAAAATCTCTTCTTCAAAGTACACCTTTAGTGTCCACTCCTCCGTGCGGGCTGACTGACACGCATTTGAAAAGATAAGTGCAGGCATTGTGGCTGTACCGGCCATTTTTGTAATGTCCTGGGCTGTTAGGTTCCCACCGGTCAATCGCCACCCGCTCTCTGCTGCATTCTGTGGATTGTAATCAGCATGACCGGCAAAATGGACGAAGTCAAAATTTCTTATCTTCTCCTTCATAGAATCAGGGGTGGTGTTTCCCGAACGAAGGAATGCATTGATCAAATCCTTATTCCTGTCCACATAGTCACGTATCTGAATCCCCTCTGCATAGGCGCCTTTCAAATCGCCTTCGGGGTCGGCTAATATCAACATCCTCAGGGGTCGGCCCAACACGCGAGACCGTACACCCAGGATGGGTTGCCGGGTCTTGACCAATCTGCCCATGTTGAAACGTTGGCAGAGAAATTGTCGGCCATCGCTGAGCAATTCCCATGGAACGTGAACTAGTTGATCATCAATCTTTAAACTCAGGAATTCAGCCTTAGTCTTTCTCAACTTTTCTTTGACACTCAGTGAGAATAACTCGTCGTGAAGCACCTGTCCGATTTCTCTGAGTTTTAGCAGGGCCTCACGGCTTACACGGCCTTTGCGGTTGGCTTTATTCAAAGTCTCTACCATCTCGTGGCATTTCGTCTGAATCATATCCATTGAGACCGGTATCTCATCGTAGTGCCGTATGGTGCTCTCTTCACCCGGTATCTCCTCATGAGCGCTGAGTTTCAACCGATTCCCATGTCGGGCGATTTCAACCTCAAACATCCTTAAGGGTTGCTTGCCTGTTTTTTCGGCCGCCACTTCATGGGTCCGCAGCTTTGGTTCGCTGTCCAGGACAACATCCTCGTCTTGCCAGACTACCCGGTAGACCTCTAACGGCCGGGCCTTTCCCTTTGCCTGGATTGTTCCGTGGAACCTGCAAAAAAAGTCCTCGCTCCCGCAAACTTGCTCGTATACTGCCTTGGATATCAGAATTTGCCCGGGGCCGGCCTGAGATTGGATGCGTGCCGCTACATTGGCCACATCACCGGTAAGACCTTGATAGGCGGCAGCCTCATCCACCAGGGTTTCTCCCATGTTGATCCCCATCTTGACATCAATTCTGTCGGCGGCCTCTGTCTTCAGGTTATGTTCATATAGGCACTTCTGGATGGCCATGGAGGCCTCGACCGCGGCCGAAGGAGACGAAAAACACGCCATGACCGCATCTCCGATTATTTCAACGATCTTACCCTCGTGTTTTTCTACTAGGGGCAACACAATACGATTGTGCTTGAGGAGCAAGGCCCGTCCGTTGATATCCCCCCTCTTATCTATATAGTCAGTATAGCCGCATATATCAGTAAAAAGGATGGTTACTTCTTTTTTGAAGTCTTGCTGAAGTATTTGATCGAGACGCTCCCGTTCTCGAAAGATTTCTTCAAGATTACTCGGTGTGGGTCCTCTCTTTTTTGTCTTCTTACCTTCTACCATGACGGGTTTCCTTGATTTCAAAAAGGTATGTCCCGAGGCTCATGCCATTCTCCGCCAAAGAGATGCTGTAATGGTCAAAAGGGATGTCTTCAAACAGCACATAGGTGCCATCTAAGAGATATGAGGCAATTTCCCTTTCACCCTTTTTCAAGGTGATCCTTACCGCCTTTCTTTTTCTAGTAGGTTCGTGCAGTTTCACACGGATGTGCGCCTTGCCATCTCCAGTTTTCTCGATTTCAATCTCCGTCTCAGTTTCCTTAAAGGGAACTCTAAGACAAACAAGATCTTCGGATGCGACTGTCTTGGAACCGCGGATCGGCGCAAGCTGCCATCTTCCCCATGGTTTTAGCCGTAAAAGATCAGAGATCCTCGAACCTAAATCTTTAACAGATTGCCCCAATTTTTCCATCCAGGAACCGTGTGACAGGGCGCGCTGGCTTGTTACCAGGTGCACAGCAGACTCGGTGACCTCGGTTGGCACCGGATCCAACTCAAACCGATCCCTGCCTCGTACCAGGCCATTTGTGACCACAAGCCCTTCCAAACATATCTGACAGTCTGAGAGGTGTTCTTCCACCTGGCACCTCTCTTCCTCCGAAAGACGTGCCTCAAGATAGTCCACAAGCCTTTCTTCATCAGGACACGGCATTTTCATCTTAAACTCCATCGAAAAGTATTGATGTAACTATTCAGAAAACGGTAGCTCCTTCTTTCTGTACATATAGACGCTAAAAACCGTGCTTTCTTACGCCGAGCCATGAAAAACCCGAACCAAACCAAGACCCTAACCGCCGTCATTTGCAGCCCCAATCACATGCGATCTTAATCTTTGAATTGCCCGATGTTTGACTATATAGGCATTGCCGACCGAAAGGCGCATGGCCTCAGCAACTTCCGCCACAGAGAGCCCCTGATCAAAATGGAGCTTCATGAACAACCGATCTCGTGCAGGCAGTCTTTGCATTCCATCTTGAAGTAGACGCTCCTGTTCCAGCTTTTCCATATTAGCTCCGAATTCGATCTCATCAGCCCTTAACTCGGGCAACTCTTCAAGGGATATCAGCTTCTTCTGCCAAACCATGGCATCAACACCCCTTTTCCTGAGATGATCGAGCACTGTTCGAACTGCGATCATCCTGATCCACGAGGATAGACTGCACCCATTTCTTCCCTCATATTGCCTGAGCTTCTTGCATCCCTGATCAAAGAGTCTTAGGAATACCGTATTGTGCAGGTCATCGAGATCATGTCTGTTGAAAGATACGTGCTTGGCCATCAAGGTGTACTGGACAGATCCGTACACCAGACCTGAAAACTGCCGAACCAAAGTCTCTGATGCCTTTCTGTCACCCGCAAAGCACTCAGACAGGAGCTGTCGATCCTCCTCAAATGAACGGTTCATTCGGTTATAACCCTGGCCAGACGCGCGATAGCTTTGGTCTTGCCATCCAACAGTTCAGCCTTTGACATCTCAGGCATCACCTGTGTGACACGGGCTCTTGCAATGATGATGTTATTTGCGCCGAGCACCTTTCCGGTCACCGGGTGTTTCATTGGTTCCTGCCGGTAAATGATCAGCCTCCTTCGCAGCTTGATCACATCCTGCCCTAGATCGGTAAATATGTGCCCTCCCTTGTGCTCAATAACCTGTCCGTCCACCAGCGGAAATTCTCGATGAAATTTGATGGCCATCCCTTCGGCCATGAACCTTAAGGCTGGAAGGTCTTTGACTTCATCGTAGACGTCCTGGCTGGCCAGAATCTCAGATGTTTCCGCATCTATCATTCTTGCCACAATTTCAATGCCGGTGCGGGTTTCAATGATACTGCCGGTGATAACGGACTGGGCGGCTACTAACCTGCCCAGCTTCAAAGCTATGCGCTTATCGAATAGTCTTGTGCGGCTAAGCTTCTGTTCTTCCAGGATCACATCCAGCTTGTCCCTTTCAACGACCCGAAAGCGATTCTGATTAACAAGGGCATCGATCAGGTTGTCTTGAAAGGCAAGGCTGGCTTCTGAAACTTCTCCCTTCTGCTCAAAGGGAAATGCCGTCAGGCTCAAGCGTTCGGCGAGCTGAAGGGCCTTGGGAACTCGCCTTATGACAGTGATTTTCTTGCTTGTCCTGTTGCCAGCCTCGTCCCTGGCCTCAATGCTTATGATATTTTCCCCTTCCCTGAGGTCCGCCATGTGACTGAAGAAGATGTGAAGGCCTTGACGGCGCAGTATGGGCATTTGATTTATCGTCAAACTCTCAATCTTGCTCTCATCACTTACCTGCCCTTCAATGTACACCTTTTCCAGAAAGACGGTTTGGGTATCGGTCCATCCCTTGAGTCTGATGTCTGGAGGACGTGTGTCCTTGGGGCCAAAGAGACCGGCCACTAAGAAACCTTCCACATCTGATTCCACACAGGCCAACAACACGGGCAGGTGACTGGCGGAAGGAGCACTCAGGGGAATCAAGGCAGAGGTCTCGTTACCCAATTCGTCGCGGGCCACCAGCTCCAGGTTGTCCTCATCGACAATGAGCCTTGCGGTGAACGGGACCTCCACGCCTTTCTCAACAGCAACGGCCTGGCCATTGATGCTCAAGTCAGATACGCCGGCTTCGTCATATATCGATCCGTAGATCCTGACCTCTCTGCCGGGTAAAACGCCATCGAAGTTTAGCTCTTCTAACGTAACGATAGGCCCTTTTCGATCCACATGGATAACCATTTTACGTTTTGTGGTCTTCTCCACAAGATTCTTTGCCACCACCTCGATGGTGTGCCGGCCCCCAGAAAGGTCCAGGGGTTCTCTAAAAGGGATGCGTTTTTGCGACCCCTCCAAAAATAGGGGCATACCCCTGATGGTAATGCCAGCCACATAATATTCGTCTTCAGCTATACCGGAGATGACCACAGGGTCTTCTTTGGTCCAGAACTCAGTGTTTTCAAGGGTGAGGGTGAGCTTTGGCGGTGGCACTTCCCTTCCCAAACGCTCGATCAAGGCCTTCCGGACGCGCTCAAGGTAGAATTGGGCCTTGGCAGAAGGGAAGTAGTTCAAGGATAGTTCCAGTTCCTGCCTCGCTGCTTCCAGATTTCCCATCTCATAATAGACAACTCCCAACTCCCTGTGGGGAAAGTAGTCCATAAAGTGCATTCCATAGGTGCGGGCCATGCGCTGGTCTTTTACCCGCTGTTGAACGGCTTCCTTCAGATCCGCAACCGCCTCCGTAAAGCACTTCCCTTCCGTAAAGGAAAGCGCCCGCTCGTAGTAATTCCACCACCGGTGTCTGAAGAAGGCCCCACGGACCTTCCCGTATTCCTTGCCATCTTTTACATAAGTGGGCCCAGAGGGCTGGCCGGCACAACTCCAGAGAGATAACCCCACTAAAAATGTCATCAGAAACAAGACATATTGCGCCGTCTTTTTCACTGACCACCACCTCCTTTGGGCATCGTTAAATAGGCCGCCAAACCGCACATTCCATCATTCCTTTCTCGGGCTCGCTGCCAGGCAGGTAGGAAGTTGTAAAAACAGTAACTTGTAGAAATTCAGAGACGGTGAATTATTGCCGAATGCGTCAAAAATGAATAATAACCGAAGCAAGTAAAAGATGCTGCGTGATGTCAGCTTCTGAGGTGGCAATCAAATTGCCTGTGTCCATATCGCGACCCCATCTCAACTGGTATGCCACATCAAAGATGAATCTCTTGTATGCGATGCCTGATCCAACGGCAATACCATAAAAATTTTTCACGTCACCATGTGATGGTTCCGGATCGTAAAAGAAGCCTGCCCTGACGGGAACGACCATATTCGTTTTTTGACTGATGAAAAGATATTCGCCGCCAATACGGACCTGCATGGTATCCTCTACATCAGAGGTGCTCTCTGGTCGTCCATCAATAGGGCTGAAGTTGTTGCCTTGCGAATCCGTCAAGACGTAGTCGCTCCAATGGGTTCTGTAAACATCCAAGTCAAAAGAAAGGGCGTCTGACACCCGCCACGCCAGACCCATCCCGTAAGATAAAGGCATACGAAGTTCCACGTCTTCGGAAGTGCTTTCTTGGTTTGACACAGTGGTGCTGACAGGTGGACCAAATATGCTTGTCTGCGTGAAGCGGTAATCGTGGTGAATGGAGGCATCAAAAGGCGTTTTAATGACAGCCCCGAGTGTCAGGTATTTGTTCATATTCCATAAGAGACCGAAATTTGCATTCACCCCGCTGAAATCAGAATACTTGTCAGTATAGTGCGTATCTATGGTAACCGGATTTCCTCCTTGAGTCCCTACGCCGTGCTCGGTAAATGTCTCTTCCCATCCATTGTCCCAAAACAGGTCATCTGTCCAGATATTCAGGGTAGCCCCAAGAGAAAGCCGTGGGGTGATCTCGATGGCATAGGCCAGACCTAAGGCGCCTACATGACCATTCTGGCTGAAATGTTTGTTTTGTGAGAGATCAAGCCCGGCAGAAGAGTAATCATACTGGTAGTCAAAACTTCGTTCAAACTCGTAAAGCCTTTGATAATTGACGGAGACCACCATGTTTCGGTGAAATCGGAAGGGATAGGTGGCACTGAAATAATTGATGTTGGCATCATCAGTCCTGCCTTTATTGTTGATCTCGCTATGAGCTTCAGAAGAAAAATCCTCCTGCCTGTCAAAATAGGCTCCAACGATCGACACTTCCGGTGTCTCCAATTGGATGAGGCCGGCCGGATTCCACGAGGCTGCCGTGGCATCATCTGCGATGGCAATGAAGGCCCCGCCCATTCCCACTGCCCTTGCCCCGGAGCCAACAGGGTTGGGTGAAGACGATACTCCCACCTGTTGAAATAGTGTGGCAGCCTGTAGCCCATTACTTGAAAAAAGCAGCATGACAAGAAGAAACAGTACTACATAAGAAGTTCTTTTCATTTCAAATTCCTCCCGACAAATCTCTTTTAAAGATTTTCAGCGTTACTCACGGTATAGTACGTCCATCTTGCCATATAAATAGACGTTAAGATCTAGCTTTTCTTACACCTGAATCTGAACCTTCGCACAGAACCTATGCAGCCTATAACAATACACACACCTATAAAGGTGAAGAGAATCTCGCGGTGCTCAGCCATGCGAGCTCGGCAGGCCGCTGCGGAAATAATGCATCCACCCCCGCCGCCTCCGGGGTCAGGGTTACCCCCCTCCCCGAAAGCGGATAGGTCAGGGACACCGACTTGCATAGGGACATTCGTCCAAGTAACGTCCCCACCGTAGACAGTGATATTACTTACACTTTTGTTTTCATAATTGTTGGCAATTGCAGTAACGTTACAGATGCCGGCTGGAGAGACCATCATATATCCTCCATTGATACTTAAGGTCACTGATCCTAGGTCGTTAAAAACCGTAGCGTTATCAATACCAGCCTGAGTAATGGCATTTATGACCTGGCCGGCGATGACACCTGTCCCAGTGCACTGCAACATCCCGGCCTGCGTGGC
>JADFWI010000316.1 GCA_015222985.1 Pseudomonadota bacterium
ACCCAGTCTGGAGTGGGGTACGCCGTAAAAAAAGGCGAACAGTATGCTGAAGAAAACAACTCTCGGCTCATAGAAACTTAGTTATCTATTTATGCCCCTCCCCTGAGCCTTGGCCACCCCGCGATGCAGATCGGGGTTCCCTCCTCCTTTCGAAGGCCGGGCCTTTCCCGTGGGAAAGGCCCGGTGACGGCCCGGTACGCGGTTTTGTCAATGCACGGTGACAAAGGGCTTGATCTGCTCCAGGGTTTTCTCGCCGATCCCCTTTACGTTCGTCAGATCCTCCAGCCTTTGAAATGAGCCGACTTCCTTGCGGTAGTTGATGATGTTCTGCGCCGTTTCATGGCCGATCCCTTTGATTCGAGTCAGGGTTGACAGATCTGCCTCGTTCACATTGATCTTCTCCATGGTGGCCTTCTGCGCCAAGCCCTCTTGGGCCTGTTCCGCTTTTGCGCTGCCGGCCTCGGCGGCCTTTGTCATGTCTGGCTTGGCTTCGGAGACTCCCAGGTCGTCCTTGGCACCCGCCGGCACCCCTACCAAGAGGGCGAAAACCCCTATAAGAGCGATGATGCATATGGTTGTTCTTTTTGCTTTCATTTTCTCTCCTCCGTTTTGTTTTCTTGTAGGAAACAGGCCATGCTTCCCGGTCTTGGAGCAAGCCCACGGAAGTCGTCTCACCGGACTCGGCTTTGGCACTGGACCTCCGCAGCACCCTGCCCCGGCACCCGGTGGAACAACGCCCCCCTGTTTCACCTCCTTTCCAGATTGGTGATTACCTTCTGTTGTTCCGTTGAACCGGGCTACATCCTGTAAACGAAATTTAATGAAGAACAGCCTTTTATCCCTCAATAGCAAGCGCCATGCCAAAGGAAAACATCCTGTTGGAGCTTTTCGCGATGCGCCGCTTTTCCAAATGATTTCAAAATGATCGGCACGAACACCTTCAAGATTCAACCCGTTTTTGACCTGAAACCCGCTGCCCTGGAAGCCACATTGTGAAGGGGAATCCCTGCACAACGGCCTGCAGCGGCCTTCAGCGTGATCCCTACCGCCTTGTTGCGGCTGGTATTTCTGAATGTAGGGTGCGCCCTACACCTGGAGAGGAGGCACGCGATTCAGAAAACCAGCAGGAAAGCGCATTCGGTTCTTGATCGGCAAGGCCCAAAAAACTGAGTTTTTGACCGGTTAATTCAACGCTAGGCCCGCCTGGAGTCACAGCCGCCGTTGGGCCGTGATTGTTCGATATGAATGGATTTCTATACACATCAGACGGGGGAGAAGGCCCGTCGGGAACAACGCCTGGTACCGGCAGCGCCTACGTGGCAAACAGGGCCTTTCCCTTGACCGCCGCGGCGACCCGAGCCACATTGGCGCCGTGTTGCCGTGCCGCCTGAATCCTTTCCTCAGGCATGCCCCCTTCGATGGGCTGAAGGTCTTCGGTCATGGACCGTCCGTGCGGATCAGCGTCAGCGCGCGTGCGCAGGCAGGCTGACCTATAACCAACGAGACAGAAGAAACGGGCGCAGAGCGGGTAGACGGAGATGATATCGTACTGGTGCAGGCGTTGGGGTCAATGGAAAAAATGAGGGCATTTTTTACAGGGGAGAGGTGTTTTTTCTCTTGCCAAGCCCTTCAATGGGTGACCCCAATTACCAGGCGATCTAGTCTCCGTTTGACTCTCGCACGGCTGTAATACAGAAAACGAATACTGCTCTTGTCTGATTGAAAATGCTCCTTTCCCAAGCCCGCCACCGTTCACCACAGGATACCATCATTCAAAAACTTCAAGAGCGTCAAACGGCACCCACGGGCACCAAGCTCTAAGCCAGCATTGCGGATTCCTGGTTGACAATTTGTTCAATCATAGCAGATAATAGGTATGCCTTGGAAAATGAGGGAGGTGACAACATGGGAACAACAAAGACCGCTACAGCCAGGGCCTTACTAGACCCTGAAATCAAGAAACAAGCTGAGGCTATACTCAAAGAATTGGGGTTGTCGGTTTCAAAATCATTTGAGTTGTTTTGTCGCCAGGTTATTGCCCAGCGTGGATTACCGTTTGAACTGCATGTCCCGAACGAAAAGACGATGAAAGCCATCGAAAACTCCAGACAGGGAAAGGGTAAAAGATTTTCCACAGCTCAAGAGCTTTTTGATGATCTTGGAATCTAAGAGTATGAGATCTATCAGACGCGACACACAATTCAAAAAAGACGTCAAGCGGGTCAAAAAACGTGGCAAAGATATTGAAAAACTGAAAAACATCGTCCGTCGTCTGGTCAATGCGGAGAAGCTGCCACGAGGAAACAAAGATCATCCGCTGAGAGGAACCTTGAAGGATTGCCGAGAATGCCACATTGCAGCAGACTGGTTGCTTATATACCGCATAGAGGGCAGTGAACTCTGTCTTGTCCGAACAGGTAGTCACGCTGACCTCTTCGGTTAAGGAAAAAAGCAGGAATGGATGAAACCATGGGGTCTTCATTCTTGACAACCCCAACTTATTCTCTATCGAGCGCCGCACCCCTTCCTCATCGTCGATAAACAAGAGACTGGTCATCTTTCCCCCTCAGCATATTAACGTACCATCAAGTTTCAACGCCCAAGGTCTGATGAAGTCGTAAAAAGTCGTCACTCCGGTGAAAACCGGAGTCCAGAGCCTTTGTAACTAGCTGAATAAACTGGATTCCGGC
>JADFWI010000317.1 GCA_015222985.1 Pseudomonadota bacterium
GCCGGAATCCAGTTATATCAGTTAGTTGCAACTACTATGGACTCCGGTTTTCACCGGAGTGACGACTTTTTACGAGACAGTCAAAGCTGAAAGCTCAAAGTAGAAGAACTGAAGCAATCTCCTTCTTGCTTTCAGCTTTGAGCCTTGAGCTTTCAGCTTCTTTCCCTCAACTTCGGATTCAGTGCATCCCGCAGCCCCTCACCAAAGAGATTGAAGGACAACACCACGATCAAGATAGCAAGGCCCGGCACAAAAGTCAGCCATGGGGCATCGAAAATGAAGCCTTTGCCATCAGAAAGGATATTCCCCCACGTGGCATGAGGCGGAGGAACACCAAAACCGAGAAAACTCAAGCCCGCCTCGGTCAAAATAGCTGTTGCAATACCAATAGTGGCAGAAACCAGGACAGGAGCAATGGCATTAGGCATCATGTGACGAAAGATAATCCTCAAGTTGCCAACACCAAGGGCCCTTGCGGCAGTGACAAAGTCCTGTTCTCTCAAAGAGAGAAATTCAGCGCGCACAAAACGTGTGGTGCCCATCCAACTGGTTAGCCCTATGACGATCATAATATTGTAGATACTTGCCGGAAGGAGCGCGACCACCGTAAGAATCAGGAAAAAACTTGGAAAACAGAGCATGATATCCACGATTCTCATAATCAGTGTGTCAACAGAAATGGCCTCTACGTGAAGTATGCGAAGCCATTTTGGTATTCTTGGTCTTACCTGCGTCTTTTTCCTCAAGAGACCATAAGAAACGTAGGCCAGGCCAAGAACAAAAAGCCCCGCGCCTGAACTGATTGCGCCCGCGGCAACCAACGCGCCACCTGAGAACAAAAGGCAAGCCGCAAGAATGTGGTCAAGCCTGACATGGTGTTCCCCAAAATAACCCGCTATCCCGCCCATAAATATGCCGATGAGCACGGAGATCCCGACAGCCACAAACCCCACGGTCAGGGATACCCAGGCGCCCTGGAGCATTCTTCCAAATACATCGCGGCCCAGGTCATCGGTCCCCAACAAGTAGATACCCAGAGCGGGAACCTCGTCAGGCCGCAAAGTCTCAAGATTGGGTTTGGACAAGGGCGGTCGTAGCTTTTCCTGGAGTCGAACCTGAACAGGATCAATGATCGGGTCCGCACCTGAAGTCAAATAGAGACCAAAAAGGGCCGTAAAAAAGAAAAGAATGAAAATGAACAGCCCCGCAATAGCAAGTGTGTTTTCTCCAAAGAGTTGCCAGAATTCCCGTTTCCTTGTCATAACCGTATCCTCGGATCGACCACAAGGTAAAGGAGATCTGAGACAAAAGTCCCGGCCAGGACCAATACCGCAGAAACGAAATTGACCGTTAGAATAACAGGATAATCTCGAGCCAGGATGGCCTCATAGGCCATCCTTCCCATTCCCGGCCAGGAAAAGATCGATTCGATAATCACAGAACCACCAATCAGCCCGGGCAGAATCAGTCCGAACATGGTCACAAAAGGCAACAGGGCATTACGCAAGGCATGTTTATAGTGGACTTGTTCCGGCGGAAGCCCCTTAGCTCTTGCCGTGCGCACATAGTCCTGACCTTCTACCTCAAGCATCTGGCTGCGCACGTACCTGGACAGCACTGCGATCCCGCCGGTAGCGCCAAGAACTGACGGCAGTAGAAGGTGCCAGATCCGATCCATAACAAGGTGTGGCCATGGCGCATCGCCCAGTCCGAAGGTCTCCATGCCGATCACAGGCACGTGAAAACCGTTAACCACAAGAATGATAAGAACATAGGCAAAGAAAAAGCCCGGAATGGAGATCAACAGATAAGAAAAAAATGTGGTGCAGCGGTCGTATAAGCCTCCCCTGAAAATGGCCGAACGTATCCCTATTGGAAAGGAGAGCGTCCAGGTAATGATGGTGCCTACAAGAAACAGCGGAAGGCTGTTCAGAAATCGCTCCCAGATCTTTGCCAGAACCGATTGATTGTCCTTCCAGGAGACCGTTTTTCCTGTAAAAAGATCTCGGTAGAAATAGAGATATTGGACATGTAAAGGCTTGTCGAGATGAAAGGCTTTTTGAAAGCGTTCAACGATTTCCGGTGTAAACTTCGGATTGAGGGGGTCCACCTGGCTAGGCTCGCCAGGAGCCAGGTGGATGATCAAAAAAGAGACTATTGAGACAAAAAACAGGGTGACGATTTTTTGGATAACACTTCTGCCTATAAATGATAACACTCGCTACCCCTCTGCAGAAAAAGTCGGCATTTCAGGAAGTTTGATCCAATTGTTAAAGTAAAATGTGAAGTTTCCTGTCTTTGTCGGGGAGATTTTCTTGTAGATCGGATTGCCCCTTGCGTCCATATCTTTAATGACAATCCGTTTGTCCAGAACCGCAGTCCATTTTCCCGCATAGAGAAAAGTATATGGCTGCTCCCGTGCAATGATCTCGTGGAGTTGGTGACAGTACTCCACCTGTTTGTCGTAGTCGTATTCCTGCCGTGTCTTGATGATGAGATCATCGGCCTTCTGATCCTTAAATCCGACAAAATTGAGCTGATGTGGATTGGTCTGGCTCGAATGCCATATCTGATACAGGTCAGGCTCTATTCCCATACGCCAACCCAGGACAATGGCATCAAAGTCCGTCTTGTCCACGCGCTCCTGGATAAACACAGACCACTCCAGGACATCGGTTCTCACATATATGCCGATCTTCTTCCACGCATCCTGGGCTATAGCAAGGACTGCCTTGCGAAGGTCATTGCCGTGATTCGTAATCAGGGTAAACTGAAGTTTCTTACCATTTTTTTCAAGCCAGCCGTCCTGATTGCGCGTCCAGCCTGCGTGTTCCAGGAGCCTTAAAGCCCCCTCAGGATCATACGGCAAGGGTTCAATGCGCTGATTGTAGTGGGCGGTCTGTTTGACAAAAGGCCCTGTTATCCGCTCCCCCTGGCCGTAAAGCACATAATCTATAATTTTTTTCACATCAATGGCCATTCCGAGGGCTCGGCGCACTCGCGAGTCATTGAAGGGTTCCCGGCGCATGTTGTAGCCGATATAGGTATAGCCGAAAGAAAGCCCGGAAAAGCTCTGGTATTTAGGATCCTCTCTCAGGCGTTGCACCTGGTGCGGTTGTACGCTATAGCTGTCAACAGTGCCTGCGTAGAACTCCATCTCCTGGGTGAGAAGATCCGGCACAATCCGGCAAGTGTAGCGCTCATAATTGGGCGCGCCATCCCAATAGTCCTCAAAGCGTTCGAGAAAAATATACTGATCCGATTTCCACTCCCGAAACACAAAGGGGCCGCACCCAATGGGATGGCGGCCGAAACTGCTTTGCCGCATGGAGAACTCCTCCGGGTCCTTGCCAAGACGAAGAGCCTCCTTTTTCATGGTTTCGTCATTCAAGAGATGTTCGGGAAGGACCCCCATGCCCCAAGTGCCCAGGGCGGGAGAATAGAGCCGTTTATAAACAATACGGACTGTCAGTGGGTCAACCACGTCCACCTGCTTGACTGGTTCGTAGTCGGCGATGCGCGGAGACAGGTTCTTGGGATTCATGATCGCTTCAAAAGTAAATTTCACATCATTGGCATCAAACAGGTGCCCGTCATGAAATCTCACGCCTTGGCGCAAATGAAATACCACAACAGGATTATGTTCCGTAGCCGGCAGGATCTCTTTTGCGTATTCGGCTTTTTTCCACTGCCACTCGTCGTGGTCGATACTCAGATGATCTTCCCCCCTGAATGAGCTGAAATAGTCCTTGCCCAAGACAATTAGGAGATTCTTGAAAAGATCCTGATCCACCCGCTTGAGCAC
Organism: Pseudomonadota bacterium; assembly: GCA_015222985.1. GTDB lineage: Bacteria > Desulfobacterota > Desulfobacteria > Desulfobacterales. The sequence continues at coordinate 3,806 of JADFWI010000317.1, forward strand.
GAATTTCAGCCGGGATGGGACCTGAACTCTGATGGTTACCATGGTTAGCTCTTCGTCCTTGTCCTCCTTTTCTCCCCTGGTCACGGAAAATTCCCTGGCCGGGATTACAGTGATTTCCTCGATATTATCAAATGAGGTCTTGGTCTCTGAACTCACTGGCAAATCCCCGACCCTTGCTCTTTGGAGAAGATTCACCACTTCCTGGCCCCCTGCCCTGCCAACACCAGGTATGTTCGCGTTTTCGTTTACATAGAAATAGGCCTCCTCGTAGACATTCCATGATGTGGCAAGGCGCCCCCTAAAACGGAGATCTTCATCCCGATCAATGAGCCCTTCAAATACCATGGACTCAATGTCGCTACTAGCTGTGTCTGAGGAGAGAATCGGGTTCAGTATGCTGGCATCGCCAATGGATGCGGTTATGTATTCATTTAGGCGTCTGGGGTTGCCACGGGTCTGCTCTTCGTAGGTTGGTACCCAGAAATAAGACTGTAGCAGAAAGGCAATGACTACGGTGGGCGCTAAGATCAGAAATCTCCGGACGGTCATAATAGATAGACTTTCAGAATCTTTTTTGTTGACACTACCTTTCAAACATATTCAATTGAGACACGCAGAGTCAACAAAAAAGCCCGGACGGCCGAAGTCGTCTATTCAGAGAAAACGGAGTGCCTGACATGAAAATCGGCGTTATGAATGATCCTTCTTTATCTCTCTATGACGAGATCGAAGCGATTGGAAATTCCAGGTACGATTTTCTGGATCTTACCATTGAAGGCCCCGCCCTGTCTCTGGATGTGGAGAGAACTAGATCGCTCCTTGATAAATATGGTCTTTTCGTGATCGGGCACACCGACCCCTGTCTTCCCTACGCCTATCCTATCAATGAGGTCCGTAAGGCCTGTTTCAAGGAGTTGGAACGGTGTGCAAAGCTCTTCTCAGCCCTGGGCACCAAGATCATGAACATTCATCCTTGTTACTCCTCTCCGCCTCGTATGAGGCAAGATCTCGTGGAACATAATATTGAGGCATTGAAACCCATAGTGCAAATGGCCGGCGATCATGGCCTTACCCTTGTATTGGAGAACTACAAGGCCCCATTTGATTCTGTTTCAACCTTTCAGGTCCTTCTTCAAGAGATCCCCGGATTGGAAGTGCATCTCGATTTTGGTCATACGAATTTTGGGCAAGACGATGCGGGCAATTTCTGCAGGCATTTGGGCCACCGCATTATGCACGTCCATTTTTCCGATAATCGTTCAACCGAGGACCATCATATGCCATTGGGCGTGGGAAACGTAGACTGGAGGAAGGCCGTGGCCGCCTTGAAGATGATCGGCTACGATGCAACGATTACCCTGGAAGTGTTTTGTGGTAATCACTCAGTCCGGTTTGAGTATCTGCAGATTAGCAGAAAGCTTGTTCTGGATCTCTGGGATGTAGTTTGAATGCCGCATGTTTTTGTGATATGGGA
>JADFWI010000039.1 GCA_015222985.1 Pseudomonadota bacterium
GAGGTCGACCCGTTCTTTTCAATGGCCTATGTTGGCTCCGGGCTAGTCTGGGGCTATAAGGGTGATTGCAAAAAGGGGATAAAGGAGATTGAAAAGGCCAGAGAAATCGCAACCACTAATGAAGAAAGGGTATTTGCCAGTGTGAGCCTTATACGATTGTGCTTGATTGGAAAGGAGTCTGCCGGCAAAAAGTGGCTTAAGGAATCTGAATCGGCGTACAAAGATGCCGTGGCCCTTCTCCCCGACTCCTCCGAGGCACACTATTATATGGGTGAGGTGTACATGGAGGCATCGAACTTCAAAAGGGCAAGGGAACTCTTCAATAAGGTTTTGAGAATCAACAAGACCTATGTTCATGAAGCAAGGCGCGCCCTGAACCTCATGGACAATAAGTAGTGAGGAATAGAAAATGGCACACTTGAGGAAACAGCGTTTCGTGATGGTTTTGCTCTTTGTCGGGTATGTGTGTGGACCTGTCGCTGTGGCATGGAGCCAACAGGCCGAACAAGACGGTACCATGGAAGTAATCGGGACAGGGAAAATCTACCGTGACAATGTAGCAAAGGCCAGGGACGAGGCGATTGAACGTGGCCTTTGGAATGCTGTGGAACAGGGGGTTGGGCACTTGATCCCATCGGCATCCGTGGTTGGTCACTTTCAACTGCTGAACGATCGGGTCTATTCGCGGACGGAGGAGTTTATCCACGATTACAAGGTGCTCACGGAATCCAAGGCGGGCCAATATTATCGAGTAGTGGTGCGGGTCACCTTGCTTATGAGCGCTCTTCAGGACAAACTGCAGAATATCGGTATCCTTATTGCGCACAAGGAAATGCCCAGCGTCCTGATCTTGCTGTCAGAGCAAAATGTCGGCGAGGTTTCACCACGATACTCGCTCGGGCAAGATGCATTCACAAAGTTGCCACTGGCCACGGAAGACACGCTTTCAACGTACATGCGGGATAAAGGGTTTGTAATCCTCGGCCCAGGAACACTCCTTACTCAGGAAAACGTCTTCGGCCCTGATTACGAAGGGTACGAACTCAGCGACGAAGCCGCAATAAAGTTGGCAGAGCAGGTGGACGTTGAGGTGGTTATTATTGGAAAGGCATTTGCCCTTTTCAGCGGAAACATATTAGGCACAGACATGAAGTCTATTGAAGCGACATTGTCTATCCGTGCCATCAGGACTGACAACGGTACGGTCATCGGATCGTGTGAAGCCACGGGGGCGGCTGTTCATGCAAACGCAATGGTTGCAGGCACAGAAGCCCTTACGCTTGCTGCTTCTGCCGTGGCCGAAGAGTTGAGCAGACAGATCGCGGTAAACTGGGGAAGAGAGGCAAGCCAGCCGGTTCTGGTTGAGTTAGTTGTAAGTGGTATCAAGGAATACGCCGATTTTGTCAGGTTCCGGACGATCCTCAGAAATGAGATTTCGGGTGTAAAAAACGTCTATCTGCGTGGCATTAAGGCTGGCGAGGCCCAAATGGATGTAGATATACAGGGAAATACACGCACGCTGGCAGACGAGTTGATGTTGAAAAACTTTGAAGGCTTTGGAGTGAACATCTTTGAAATTGGTCAAAGCGAGATCAAACTGGAATTGATACCGAAACAAAATCTCCCGGACGAGTCCCGAAGGCCGGACGAGACGAGATCTGAGTGGTGAAACGATCTATTCCGGTAAACATTCCCAATGCCCTGACCCTTATCAGGATCTTGCTGACACCGCTTTTTGCCATCTGCTTGATCAGACACCTTTTGGAAAGCGCTCTAGTTGTTTTTGCTGTTGCGGCGGTCACTGACGGGCTGGACGGATTTGTGGCCCGTGTCTTTCGACAAAAGACCACCTTGGGAGCTTACCTGGACCCCGCAGCCGACAAACTGCTGCTGGCGACAGCCTTTGTGACCCTGGCCATTCAGGGCATGATCCCAAGCTGGCTTACAGTAATCGTAATGTCGCGGGATTTGCTCATTCTGCTTGGAGTGGCCCTGTTGAATATCATGCACCGGGAGTTTGTAGCTCGGCCCGCCTTCCTGAGCAAAATGACCACGGTTGCCCAGTTGGCAACGGTGTGCTCTGTACTTCTGGGCTTCCAGGTACCAAAAGTCGTTCAGATTCAATGCCCCCTGTTCTGGTTTACAGCCGCCATAACAATGGTTTCCGGTCTTCAGTACATATACAGGGGACTCAATATTCTCCAGGAAGAACCATCAAACTCAGTTCAGTGAGATACGTCGTTCACGGTTCGGGGTTCAGGGTTCATGGGTTTAGTAACCCGGAATAGCGAACCTTTGAACGGGGAACGCCTTCCATTTTTCTTGACACTATCGCCAATAGTTGTTACCCAGAGACCAGTTTCAGGCACGTAGCTCAGGGGGAGAGCGCTACCCTGACACGGTAGAAGTCCGGGGTTCAAATCCCCGCGTGCCTACCAATCACGCACACGCAAGAAAAACTTGCCACCTATGGAGAAAAACCAGGAAATTTTTGCACTGTACCCACCTCGGTCCATCTCTACATTAGGAAGGCATGAGTTTTTCGGACGGCGACTAATCAATTGAAATGGTTTGCTATCCGTATCCACACCGAAACTTTTCCACCCCTTTGCCATCTTTCGGCACAACGGATGCACATATGTGGCTGAAAGTCGATTGAGACCCATTACTATCAGGGCCTCCGTCATTCTCGAAGGTAGTCCCGTGAAATCATAGAGATTGTCGCCGGATCGATTTTTGATAAATTCGAAATTCGAAGCA
>JADFWI010000318.1 GCA_015222985.1 Pseudomonadota bacterium
GCAGGTTCGGCCAGAGCAGAGCCTGCAGAATATTTTCTGGGGCTGCCGCCTCAGGAGGCCATTACGGAGCTGAGTGCCCACATCGGGTCGCTAGAAGACAAGTTGGGGCAGTACGCCAATGTGGACCTGAAAATACGGGAAAATTTTGAGAAGGCACGGGAGGTGTCATTTAAGCTTGAGGTTGCCAATGATCTCCTGCGCCGTTTCAAAAGAGACCTTGAGGCATCAGATTAGGACATGGCCCGTCTTATGCGTTATCATTTGTACCTTGACAGACAATCCGCATATTGGTATGCGTCCCCACGTCAAAAGCAAGTTCCTAGTCATAACAAGACGTGGCATATTCTAATGTGTCCTCAAGGACTCTGAAAAAGGATGACGCCACAACCCGGATTAATACGGAGGATTTCAATACTGTAACTGGGATGCTTCAGTTTAGGTTCTAACCTTAATACCCCCGTACTTTGCTGCGGGGTATTTCTTGAGGAAATGCCGGGAGATATTTTCACACTCTCAAGTGCCGTGTTGGTAGGGCTTGTTCTTGGGTTTGTCCTTCAGAGGGGCAGATTCCGCCTGAACATGGCCTTTACCAGCATGATTACCCCTAGAAAAGACTTCACGATATTTAGGGCTTACCTTCTGAGCCTTGTTGTTGCTATCCTGGGAGCAAATCTTATCCAGGATCTTGGCTGGCTTATTGCCGTAGACCCGTCTGACGGGGAAGTTGTTACGAAAGTATTATATCGACAGGGCTTTGCGCCAGTTGCCAATATCCTTGGCGGATATCTCTTTGGGATGGGTATGGTTCTGGCTAATGGTTGCGCAAGTGGTATTCTTTATAGATGTGGTCAAGGATTTACGGACGCATGGTTGGCTTTCTTGGCTTTTTTTCTAGGTCTGTGTATCACAAAACATGGATGGCTAAAACCACTCTATGCTATGTCAGCTTCTGTGGTTGTCAGGATAAATGGCAAAGTGAATCCAGCCCTTTGGGATCTTTTTGGTGGGGGTATGGAGGCAAAATGGATAACCATAGGTGTCATTACAATAATCATTGGCATCTTCATATTGCGTGGAAAACCTTTTGGGACGGCTTCTAAAGGGTATTACTGGTCAATAACAGGCCTGTTTTTGGGCGTGATAACAATCATAGCATGGTGGGCTTCCACATACTGGGGTGGCCGGCCAAGAGGTCTCTCCTTTACAGGGCCGACGTCAGAGTTCTTTCTCAGCCTTCTGGCAGGAGATCCAATGGTACGCAGGACCCCTGTCTTTAATTTCTTTGGTCTATTTGAGACTACATGGGCTTCCCTGTACGTGGTAGCCGTTCCTATGGGGGCTTTTTTTAGTGCAAAGTTGCTCAAAGAATTTAGACTCTTTTTTCTTCCACGGGAAGAACTCCTATCAGTCTTTATTGGCGGGCTGATGATGGGTATAGGTGCTGCCGTAGGGCGTGGCTGAAACATCGGTCATGGGTTGACCGGTGTGTCAACCTTGGCAATATCCAGTATCGTGACAACCAGTTCTATCATTCTTGGAAACTGGACAATGTTTTACTTCAGGTTTTTGAGGTAAAGGAGGAAAAAATGAAAAGGAAGTTTTTTGCTTTGGCCATAGCATTGGTGATGGTGGCCGGAATCGCCACATTTGCTCTTTCCGAGGGGGCGACCAATTCCGGCAAGGTAACTGAGGTCAAGGGTGACAAGGTGACCATCGAACTCGAAAAAGGCAAAGCCTCAGAGTTCTCGATCGGCGATTCCGTCGAGCTTGAAATCAAGAAGAAGAAAGAGAAAGCTGATAGCGCTGATAGCGAAGAGGAATTCCTGATGGGCTGCTAAGGGCTCGCGCAAGAATAAGTTCGCAGAGTTGGCGCTCAGATTTGGTTCAGAGTTGGCCGATCCGATTAAGCAAAACCGCAGGAATAGCGAGCTATTTCGAGGAATTTGCGCCCGCCCTGGCGCCATGCGACAGACTGACTGGCATACTTCGTTTTCCGTTGGAACCGGAAAATTAGCTCACTAAAGCCTATAGACCAGGTCTGGGCCAGGGAATGAGGCATCGGTCAAAGTCGCAGATCCACCGTCTTTCTGGCGGGCTGAGATGGCAAAATGTGAAGTTATTTTTGCCCGAGCTTTAAGTATAGATTCTAAGATAATGATTTTGGCGAAACGGCTGGTGAAACAATGAATGTTGTACCTCATTCAAGTTTCGTCAGCCGTTTTTTATTGATAGAAAAAGGCCCATTTGTGGTAGCACTCGAGGGCGATGATTCGCTTGCCTGCCATATTTTTTCTTTTCTGTCTTTTCGTCTTTTCCTCTGGTGGTTGTGACGATACAGGCAAAATCGATTCAACCTGTGTATCTTGCCACAAAGGCCTCGAGCAGGTTTCGGCTGTTCACACATCCTGTGTTGCCTGCCATGGGGGCAACCCCAAGGAAAAGGACAAGGAAGCTTCCCACCGTTCCATGTTTGGTCCCAAAAATCCTGCAGATCCACGGTTCTGGGATCAAACCTGCGGCAGTTGTCACCCGTATCATCTGGCACGCGTAAAGGGTAACCTGATGCACACGAACACCGGGATGATAAAAAACATCCAGGCCACATGGGAAGGCACCAACGGTGAATTATATGGAGCCAGAGCCGAGCAAGTTTTTGACGCCGCGGGTAACCCTCTGGTGATAAAGAGTGTGACCGAGGTGGATAACATCTCTGGGGAACTATACCGCAAGTTCTGCTCCCTGTGCCATGTGGGGATTGAATCGAATCGGGCCTACAGCGCCTCCCACGGGTCTGGCTGTGCGGCCTGCCATTTTCCTTACAACAACACTGCCACCTATGAAGGCAATGATCCTACCGTGAAAGGCAAACGGCCCTATTCGGCTGACCATAAGCTCGTCCCCCTGCCTGATAACCGGGTCTGTTTTCGCTGTCATAATCGGAGTGGCAGGATAGCGCTGTCCTACGAGGGGCTGAACGACGGCAACAACTCCATGGTGCCGACCCGTTACGGCATGCCGGGTCCTATGTTGATCAGCGGAGGGCGAAACGTCATTCGGATCACCGCCGACATTCACTATGCCAAAGGGATGGATTGCATTGATTGCCATACCTCCCGGGACGTCATGGGCGATGGGTACGCATATGAAAACATGTACTTTCAGGTTGAGATCACCTGTGAAGATTGTCACGGCAGTGCCACGGAGCGGCCAAAAACCGAGGCGATTACGCGAGAGAACGAGCAAGCGGTAAAAGAGTCAAAAAGCTACCAACGGCAGATGAAGCCGGGCATGAAGATGATACTGACTGCCAAGGGGCGCAAGTACTCCAATGTCTTTTACGAGGACGAAAAAATCTACGTCTTGGGCAAGCGCAGCGGCAAGCTGCATGAAAGCAAGGTCATCACCGGCACCCCGGAACACACCATTTCCGGTCATGAGCGGATGGAATGTTACGCTTGCCACTCGCGCACCGTGGTCCAGTGTTACGGGTGCCACACCAGGTACGATCAGTCCCGGTATGGCAGGGATATTGTCAAGGGGGTTGACACTCCCGGGGTCTTCAGTGAAACCGAGGACTACCGGATGCTTTACCCATTCCCTCTGGCTGTAAACCAGCGAGGGAAAATCTCGCCGGTGACCCCAGGCTGCCAGACGTTTGTGACAGTGGTTGACCAGATGGGCCGGACCGTCAAAAGGGAATATGTCGCCGAATACAAAGGCAAAAAGCAATTACGATTTGCGCCCTTCTATTCACACAATACCGGGGGCAAGGCCATGGACTGTGCCGAATGCCATGGTAATCCAGCCTTTCTCGGCTTCGGCCAGCATGTTGTGGAAGGAAGCAGTATAACAGCGACCGTTATTTGCGAAAAATCCAAAGATAGGCCGCTTGATGGGTTTCTTACCATGAAGAGCGGGAACGTGAAGGCCTTTTCTGCGATCACACGGGAAAATTCACGGCCGCTAAATGGTAAAGAGGTGAAGAGTGTGCTGGCAGTCAACCTCTGCATAGTTTGTCATGATAATGCCAACGACAAAATATATCAAAAGGAACTTGATTATCGTGTTCTTGACGATTGTCTCAATCGCCCTGTGCCTGCTGGCCGCTAGTCCGGCAGGCGCAGGCCATGCCCCGCTTAAAGGGGTTCATGCCACTCTGTCCTGCTCCGCGTGTCATGGGGATGACTCGGAAAGGGTGAGTCGTCCAACGTCCGGTGACAATCGGGCCCGGGGCTGTGTCGGCTGCCACCAAGGTTACGATGCCCTGTTTGATCAGGTGATGACCACCAGGGCGAGGGAAAGGCGATTCGTCGAACAGACCTTTGGGAAGGCCGACCCTCACTTTTACCAAAAAAACTGTCAATCCTGCCATGTCAGGGATTGTCTGGACTGTCACGGGGAAAACGGCCACAATATCACCAA
>JADFWI010000040.1 GCA_015222985.1 Pseudomonadota bacterium
AGATGGGTCTTACTACTGAAGAAATGCTGGAAATTGTCCTGAAAAATATTTCTAGTAAGGAGAAGGAGCAATCTATTGTATACGGGGATAAGAAGATCTTAGAAATAGGAGATGATGTTAGAATTGGAAAGAAGACCATTAAGATGCCTTTTAAAGGTTATGTGGTATTTGTTGATCTAGTGCCAAAAGCAAATTGGGGGCATCCGTCCCTTTACTTCTTGATAGATGACAAAACGCACGATGCTAATGTTATAAAGGAGGAGTTTCCTCCTTATTTTGGGGATTATCCGCAGAGTTTTAAAGTTATCCAGAGATATGGGAAAAAACCACCTCATGATCGTTACTTCAATATCTTTGATGAAACAAATAAAAAGGAGGCATAAAAAATGCAATTATCTAAGGATATAAAAGGAAAAATAAAGAACGACGCTTTGAACAGCATAAAGAGAAGGAATTTGGTTGGCGGAGTTAACCTCTATCTCCATGTAGAGGAGTTCGCTGCCGATCAAAAGTTCAACGCTGGTCCCAAAGAAATACGCACACCTAGAAGAACAGCCCTTGTTTTTGCGGATTTGGCTCCACAGTTCAACTGGGGACACCCTTGCCAGCACATGTTATATGATGCAGATACAAGAGAGATGTATGAAATAGTGGAAGCGGAATTCCCACCTGCGGAGTTTTTCACGCATCATGAGAAATTCGAAGCAATTGCAACGCCTGTAAAACCCATAGATGCGGTAGGCGAAAGGAAACTCAAGGCGGGACCGATCCCTGCGATTACTAACGCTCTTACTAACGCTACCGGCAATCGCTATGCTATTCTGTTTTCCGGTATGTCTAACAACAGACATGTCAATGACATGGAGTTTCTTTATCGTACGCTCATTGACATATATGGATTTAATGCTGCAAACATTCAGGTGCTCAATCACAATGGCACGATTGATTATTTCGGTAGTCCACATCCAGTAGGTAATTGGCCCGGGGACAATACCCCTTACAGAATGGTAGTGAATGGCTCAGGGACCAATACTGCACTTGCAAATGCGATTAGTAGTCTTGCGCCTGTGCTCCAAGAGGATGATTTTCTCTTTATCCATACAAACAATCATGGCGACGGTCCTCCCCGTCGCACACAGTCGTGTCTATGTTGCTACGGTGACCCAAATTGGATCCCCTACAACGCTTCGGATTTTGCCGCAGAGTTGGCTGCTCTTCCGGAATTCGCCGTGCTCATGGTCATGATGGAGCAATGCCATTCAGGCGGGTTTATGACCCCGATAATCAACAATAGCCCTGCCAAATGGGCACATTTTGCAGCGGCATGTAGAGAAGACAGAGGTTCAATAGGTGGCGCTAATTTCGATCCGTTTGCTTACGATTGGATCGCAGCAGTTACCGGTCAATATGCAGACGGCTCGGCATTATCGCAGGCGGTGGATGTGAACCACGATGGACGCATATCCGCGGTAGAGGCGTTCAACTATGCAGATGCAGTTAAGGATCCTTATGATACGCCTGTTTCGGCAGACAGCCCAGTAGGATACGGTAATTACATATTCCTTGGGTTACCGGCACACGACCTTTTCATCAGAGATAATCTTGAAGATTATGGGCGTGAACCTTTGATTGGTGGTGGAATATCTTTAAGCCCAGACGTTATAATATTTAATCAGGAATTACTTGATCCACAAGGAACTCTCGGCTCATCGGCAGCGCAGGATATGGATGACCTTGGAGAAATGGTAGAGTATGGTCAAGATAATTTCATCTACTTGAGAATACAGAACAGAGGTACGAACCCTACTTCGGGCTCCGCAAAGGTATACTGGTCGCCTGTCTCCACGTTCCCTACACCATCTTCATGGAACTTAATTGACGAAATCACTATTCCAGAGGTAGCTCCAGACGAATTTAAAGTGGTAGGTCATGTCAAATGGGCAAGGGACGACATACCTGAGCCTGGCCATTATTGTTTTATCGCCTTGATAGGTAGTGGAGATGATCCTGCTCCAGACCCGTCAACTATTCTCTCTTATGATGATTTCTACCATTCCATAAGAGAAAGCAACAATGCCTCCTGGAAAAATTTCGATGTTGTAAACATGTTTGAAGGGACAAGAAATGAGTTAACTTTTCATATACAGGGATGGCCAAGAACTAGCATTCACTCTGATCTTAGGGTGGACCTTAAAGAACTGTCATCAGAAGCTCAGGTTACTCTTCGCATATTAAAACGCCTAACTAATGAAGCAACCTTAGAGGGGTTAGAACTTGTTGAAGAGTCAACCTTATATCGCAGATACACAATTGCCTCAGGAAGGGTATCTTTTCTCCGTAATATGAATTTGAAGTCAAGTGATGATTGTCAGGCAACTTTGGAGTTTGTGCTTCCTGATTCTATTGCAGATGGAGCCTATAGGATCTCTGTATCTCAACTGGTCGACGACTTGGAAATGGGGAGAATAACCCAAATGATTGCAGTAGGGGAATATCCGTTTGTTGCAAATCGGGGTACCGGTGAACTGCACCTTCGAAACTGTCGTTGGGTGAATAAGATGAACAGGTCAAATATGGTGGCTTATGGTACACTGGAACGCGCACTTAAGCACAAATACAATGGCTGCCACTATTGTCTTCCAGAACACGATACGGGTTAATTTGTTGGCTATGAAAAGGAAATACAACGCCAAGCCCATCATCACCATCACCAGGTTCAACACCTACGCTTAGACCAACGCTAACACCGCCAACTTCAAAACCAAAACCAACACCAACACCAATCGAAGCAGTATTCGCAATCGCAGGATTATTGGCGGTGGCATATCTTTTGAGAAGGAGGAAATGAAACCAGAGTTAGGGGATAAATTCTAATTCATTTGAGGGATTGTAAAGG
>JADFWI010000319.1 GCA_015222985.1 Pseudomonadota bacterium
TCGGAATATCACACATATGCCTGCGGTTATTTTTTTCGCATGCCTTGATCTTGAACAAAAATCCTCATTTCTGGATGGACACGAGGTAACAGTTCGGGGGGCTTCAGGCTAATACTTACCCACATCTCCTCCTCCCTTTCCCCGGCCGATCCCAGTAAGGGAGGGGAAGGGGAGGCAACGATAGGACTTTGGGGAGAAGGGTCAAGGTGCGGGTATAGCGTGCGTAATGGCAATGGGATTATGGTTGGACTTGATCCTTGCGTGTTTTTGATGATAAGAATAGCAAGTGAACTGGGTAACGTGATAGGGAACTTAAGAAAAAGACCGCGGAGATATCAAGAATATGTCCAAACTTCTGCTTATCGATGACGAGGAGCCCATTAGGAAGGTTTTGGGGCTGTACTTACGCAGTAAGGGTTATGAGGTCATCACAGCAGCCGATGGCCGGGAGGGGATAGAGGCATTCCAGCAAGAAAGGCCCCCCATGGTACTAACGGATATAAAGATGCCTGGTATGGACGGGATCGAGGTATTAAAAAGGGTTAAAGAGATCAATGCTGAAACCGAAGTCATTGTGATTACCGGGCACGGGGATATGGACCTGGCCGTCCAAGCCCTCCAGCTTGATGCCTCTGATTTTGTCACCAAACCCGTGGGCAATGAGGCCCTGTCGGTTGCCTTGAAACGGGCCGAAGAAAGACTGGAAATAAGGAGGAAGCTGAAGGAATACACGGACAATCTCGAGGTGATGGTCAAGGAGGCTACAGAGGAGTTGAGGAAGGCCCACGACTTTCAAACAAACCTCATCCAGAATTCAATTGACGGGATCATGGCTTCTGAAAAAGGCGGGACCATTGTCGTCTTTAATCAAGGGATGGAAGACTTAGTAGGCTATAGTGCAGATGAAGTTATCGGCAAGATGCCTATGGCGGGCATATATCCTCCGGGCGTTGGCGTGACAATCAATGAAACGCTTAGCGCCGAAGCCTATGGAGGCAAGAACAGGCTTGTCAACTATGAGAGCGTCCTCATCTCAAGCAGTGGCGAAGAAATCCCTGTGCGCATATCAGGAGCAGCCCTTTTTGAAGACGGTGAGGCTACAGGCGTTGTCTGCTTTTTTCAGGATTTGCGGGAAATCAAACGACTGCAGAGAGAATTGATACAAAGCGAAAGGTTGTCCGCCATTGGGCAGGCGGTTGCCGGCATGGCCCATTACACCAAGAATATCTTGAACGGGCTGCAGGGGGGTGTCTACATCGTCAATACAAGCCTAAACAAGAACAAGCCGGATCTTTTGCCCAAAGGCTGGAGCATGGTGGAAAACAACGTTGGCAGAATTTCTGATCTGGTGATGAACATGCTCATTTATTCCAAAGAACGTGAGCCCGATTACGTGATCTGTTCGCCCAATGATATTGCCCAAGAAGTCTATGATCTTATGGATGAGACCCTTCAAGCCAGGTCGGCCAAGTTATATGATCTTATGAAGAAAGAATCTAAGATTATGCTGGTCAAGGATTTTGATTTGTCTATAGATCAATGTTCCCTGGATCCAACAGGGATCCACCGATGTCTCCTTAATTTGGTCACCAACGCCATTGATGCCTGTGCCTTGGAGTCCGATGAAGACAAGGATTTTTCTATCATCATAAGAACCAGAAAGGAAGACGATAGTATAAGATTCGATGTTGTGGATAATGGCTCAGGCATAACCGAGGAAGTCCAGGAGAAACTCTTTGAACGGTTTTTTTCCACCAAGGGCCCAAAAGGTACTGGCCTTGGGTTACTGGTGACCCGAAAGATTATTGATGAGCACGGGGGAACCATCACGTTTGAATCAGATGCTGGCAAGGGCACAACCTTTACCATGCATTTTCCGTGTGGGAAGAAAGATTCAAACACAAAAGCCCCACCAGGATAAGGGAAATCTCAGATGCGTAGCCTATATACGATTCTGAAAACAACGTGAGAAATGGAGAGGAGGGAGCTATCGTGGAAAATAAGATCCTCATCGTGGATGACGAAGTCGAGCAAATAGACTTTGCATCGATCGTATTGGAAGCAAGTGGCTACACACTCATAACCGCTATGGATGGCAAGGAGGGAATGAAGAAGGCCAAGGCCGAAAAACCCGATCTCATTCTCTTGGACATACTGATGCCCGAACGGGGTGGAATTGGAATGTATCACAATCTTAAGCATGACGAGGAGACCAAGAACATCCCCGTTGTCATTGTCACAGGAGTTGCTAGAGGCGGACATTTCGACGACCGCATGGTGAGACAAGACCAAGACATCCCAGCACCTGATGGATATGTTGAGAAGCCAATGAACCCGGACGCCTTGCTCAAGATCGTAAGCGATTTGCTGTCGTAGATAGGGGTTAGCCGGTCAAAAGCGATTGGAGGTAACAATGAAAAAAATTATCATCACAATGACTACCGGGCTTCTTGTTTTTTGTCTCTTTGTCTTGTCAACAGCGTATCTCCGGGCTGAAAAAGAAGGGGCCACCTATGTGGGAATGGAAAAGTGCAAAGAATGCCATCCGGAGCATGTGGAGAGCTATTACTCTTGGAAATATTCAAAAAATTTTCGTATCATACAGATGAGAAAAAAAGATCATGATCCAAACTGTCTCCCCTGCCATGTTACCGGCTACGGGCAACCGGGAGGATTTAGTAGTGTGGAAGAAACCCCAGGAATGGCCAATAAACAATGTGAAACTTGTCATGGTCCGGCCAGCCTGCATCTCAAGGCTCCGACCAAGCTGGAACATCAAGAGACATTGACCGTTCCTAAGAATCTCTGTACAGGCTGTCACAGCGGCCACAAGCATCCGGGGTATTAGTGGAATGGGTCGAATGATACAATTTTTGGGCACGTTACGAGTCAAGGCACGTATAGCCGGCCTAACGGTCAAGCTAATAGTGGGCGTAAGCCTGATCTTAACTTTAGTAATGGGCCTCTTTACTTACTATGATATGGTGACGCGAACAAAGTTCCACTTTGAAAAGCAGGAGGAGCGGGCATATGAGATTAGTGATACGGTAATGAGAAGTATTGAGTACCCTATGCTCGATGGAGAGATGGAGGACGTGCAGGTCATTTTGGAAAACTTGTACACATTGAAGGATGTGACAGTCGTAAATCTTTGCGATCTTACAGGCACCATCAAATATAGTGGATCACCAGCGGTCATAGGGAGGGTTGACGGTTCAGAGGCCACCAAAAAGGCGTTACGCACCAGTGCCTTGGTGAAGGGCCTGGAGATATTGGGAGGAAAAAAGATACTTCAGCATGCCATGCCTATCCCCAATGAGAAAACCTGTTATAAGTGCCATGGATCTGAAGAAGAAATATTGGGGGTTTTAACAGTGGGAATTAGCTGGGCCCCCATAGAGGAGAGGATAGCAGCCCTTAGAAATAGAGAGATTACGTTGGCCATGGTTTCCCTTGTAGTTGTAGGTTTTTTCTTAACCCTGTTCTTGTCCAGATACATTACGCAGCCCCTTGTCACACTTACCGATTTAGCCGATGAAATCAGCCGAGGAAACCCAGGATTTGAATTTGGTAGGAGGCTCAAATGCTGGGAGGTGGAAAAATGTGACAAGACGGACTGCCCGGCATATGGAAATCCCGAGACGCTATGTTGGTACCAGGACGGGACCCTGTGTCACGGCCAACCGTCGGGGAAGTTTCCAGAGAAGTTGGACGAGTGTCGCAAATGCAGGGTGTACAAAACCCATGTGGGTGACGAGATGGTCCAGTTAGCGGACTCATTTAAGCATATGCTCGACAAATTAAAGGCGTCTGAGGAAGAGCTGAGGCGGTCTGAAGAAAAATACAGACTTCTGTTTGACAGCGATCCAAACCCTATCTTTATTCTGGATCGTGAAACGCTTAAGATCCTGGATGCAAATGCAAGGGCTGAGAGCCACTATGACTATTCAAAAGAAGATCTTCTGAAGTTGTCTTTTATGGATCTGGGACATGAAGAAGATGCACAAGAAATCATTTCGGATTTCAAAGATGTCACGGGTCATCGATCTATTGTTTTCTCTAAAAAGCGACATCGCAGAAAAGATGGCAGTCTATTTTATACCAACATCCATGTATGCGGGGCGCGATACATGGAAAGAAATGCCCTTATTGCCACAACTACCGATGTGACAGAAAGCGTACAGAAAGAGGCCCAGTTGATTCAGGCCAGTAAGCTGGCAACCCTGGGAGAAATGGCGGCAGGCATAGCCCATGAATTGAATCAGCCACTTAATGTCATGAAGATAGGCAGCGACTTTCTCAGAGAGATGGCAAGCAAAGGCAAAAAGATTAGTGATGAAGAACTAGATACGGTGACTGAAGAAATCAGCAGCCAGGTGGATAGAGCATCTGGCATTATCAATCATATGCGTGAGTTTGCCAGGGTGGCGGACATTAGAACCGATAAAGTGGATATCAATAAACCCATTGCAGACATTTTTACGATATTAGGTGAACAGTTAAGACTACGCCAAATAGAGGTAGAATTGGACTTAGATGACGATTTACCTCCCATAATGGCAGATAGTAACAAATTAGAACAGGTTTTTATAAATCTGGTGACCAATGCCAGGCATGCCATGGAGGAGACAATGTCCGGCTCGACTAAGTTATTAAAAATAAGATCCTTTACGGATAACGGCGATATTGTCGTTACGGTATCCGATACCGGCAATGGCATTCCAAAAGATATCATAGATCGGATATTTGACCCCTTTTTTACTACCAAGGAAGTCGGTAAGGGCACCGGACTCGGGCTTTCTATTAGCTATGGCATCGTCAAGGATTTTGGCGGGACTATAAGGGTAGAAAGTGAAGTGGGTACCGGAACAACCTTTGAATTACGGTTCCCTGTAGCTCCAGAGGATGCTTACGGAGCTTAAGAAAAACACCGCGCAAAAGATTTTAGGAATCAATGTCTAAACTCTTACTTATCGATGATGAGGAGCCTGTAAGGAAGGTTCTGGGGCTATACTTGCGCAGTAAGGGTTATGAGGTGATCACAGCAGCGGATGGCAAAGAGGGAATAGAGCTATTCCAGCAAGAAAGCCCCCCTATCGTATTGACCGATGTGAAGATGCCCGGCATGGATGGGATCGAAGTATTAAAGAGGATTAAGCAGATCAGCCCTGAAACCGAGGTCATAGTTATTACCGGGCACGGGGATATGGACCTGTCCATCAAGGCTTTACAACTTGATGCCTCGGATTTCATCACCAAGCCTGTAGCCAATGAGGCCCTATCGGTTGCTTTGAAACGGGCTGAGGAAAGGACGGAGACCGGGAGGGTGCTCAAGGCAAGCCATGAATACTTACGGCAGGCAGAAAAACTCATTGCCATAGGCGAGATATCCGACAAGGTCGCTCACGAGATTAGGAATCCTCTGATGGTTATCGGAGGATTTGCCAAGCGATTGAGAAAGAAGGCAAGTCTGCGGCTTGGTGAAGAAAAGTATGCCGGAATTATAGCCAACGAGGTTACCAGGCTGGAGAGTTTTATGAACGATATCTTGCTCTATTCTGGACAGATTCCCTTAGAAAGAAAGGAATTGAATATAAACAAACTGATTAGTGAAGTCTTGTTGCTCTTTGATAAGGAACTGACTCAACGAGGCATTTCTGTCAGTACCTCTTTTGGTGAAAGTATTCCCTTAATACGGGTCGACAGGAAAAAGTTAGGGGAGGTTTTCATCAATATTATCATCAATGCCATGCATTCCATGGAAAAGGGTGGAAATTTAACTGTACAAACTGAATACATTAAGGAAAAGATTCCCAACACCACTAGAATAGCGATAAGTGACACCGGTAAGGGCATTGCCAGCGATCTTCTGGATAAGGTGTTTGATCCTTTTTTTACCACCAAGACGGTAGGAAGCGGTTTAGGGCTCACTGTAGCCAGGGAGATAATAAGAAGGCATAACGGTACTATGGCTGTCCAAAGCAAGATTGGCAAAGGCACTACGGTTATTGTTGAATTATGTCCCGAGTGTCGTGTGTTACCGCATGTGGAAAAAGCTGGAACGTCCGTGAAATTGTGATTTTCGAAACACACCTCGTAACCGCGGCGTTTGATTGCTACCGGATCGGTGGGGCTATAACAAGGCGACATTCCACCGGATTCCATAGCCAGAGGAGATGAAATGTCTAAACTCTTACTTATCGATGATGAGGAGCCTGTAAGGAAGATTCTGGGGCTATACTTGCGCAGTAAAGATTATGAGGTCATCACAGCAGCGGATGGCAAAGAGGGAATAGAGCTATTCCAGCAAGAAAGACCCCTTATCGTATTGACCGATGTGAAGATGCCCGGTATGGATGGGATCGAAGTACTAAAGAGGATTAAGCAGGTCAGCCCTGAAACCGAGGTCATAGTTATTACCGGGCACGGGGATATGGACCTGTCCATTCAATCCCTCCAGCTTGATGCTTCTGATTTTATCACCAAACCTGTGGGCAATGAGGCCCTATCGGTTGCTTTACAACGGGCCGAGCAAAGGCTGGACACAAGGAGGATGCTCAAGGAATACACCAACGATCTGGAAAATAAGGTCAAGGAAGCGACAGAGGAGTTACGAGAGAGGTACGAGTTTGAAGGGAATTTGATTCAGCATTCCATCGACGGCATAATCGCTACTGACAAAGAGGGGAGCATAGTAACCTTCAATCAAGGGGCAGAGAGAATATTTGGATATTCTAAGGGTGAAGTAATAGGGAAGATGAATATTACGAGCCTTTACCCAGCAGGAATAGCCAAAGAAATCAGGCAAAGTCTGTACAGGAAAGACCCAGAAACACAGGGGACAGATGCGTGGCAAGAGACCTTCATTTTGGGGAAGGACGGCCAGAAAATACCGGTAAGGTTTTCAGGGAGCCTGCTCTATCGAAATTCGGACGTGATTGGCAGCGTGGGTTTCTTGCACGACCTGAGGGAGGTTAAGCGGCTTGAGCAGGAATTCGTCAAAGTTGAAAGGTTAGCTGCCACAGGGCAGACTGTGGCTGGCCTTGCCCACTGCGTCAAGAACATCTTAGTCGGTCTGGAGGGAGGAGTCTATGTAGTAGATAAGGGGCTTGAGAAGGATAACATGGGTAAGGTTGGCACTGGCTGGGACATGGTGCGAAGAAATATTGGCAGGATCTCTAGTCTGGTTATGGATCTCCTCAGCTACTCCAAGGAACGTGAGCCTGAATATGAAGTGTGCTCTCCTAATGCAATTGCAGATGACGTGTGTGAACTAATGGATTCCAAGGCAAAGGAATGCGGTATAGAGATCGTCAGGGGGTTTGATCCAACCATAGGCGAGGTATCATTAGACCCTAAAGGCATTCATCGCTGTTTGCTCAACCTGGTTTCTAACGCCATTGATGCCCGTATGGCTCATCAAAACGAGAGTAAAGAGCACCAGGTGCAGGTGACCACAAAGAGTGAAAGTCATGGATGGGTTACATTTCAGGTTTCTGACAATGGTTGCGGTATGGATGAGACAGTGAGAAAGCAAATTTTTACCTCTCTTTTCAGCACGAAGGGGTCACAAGGTACCGGCCTCGGCCTGCTGGTTACCCAGAAGATAGTCCAGGAACATGGGGGAAGCATAAGTGTAGACTCTCAACCTGGAAAGGGGTCAACCTTTACTATCCGGCTACCTTGCGGGCCAGAATGACACTAAGCAGGAACATATGATCCCGAATTTCTCAAGGGTATTTTCCAGACCCTTGCGAAATTCGGGATAATAGTAGTAGGATGGTGATGTTATGGAAGTTGATTATACTATGGATCAAGAGGAAAAAGACGTCATAAAGAATCTTATCGTCTATTTAGGCTGTACAGTATCCCATCTCCAGGAAGTGAAGCTTAATAAGCTGATTTACGTTGCCCATCTATACCATTATTCAAATTATGGCCTGCTTCTAACCAAGACTCCATTTCTCAATTTTAGTCATGGTCCCCATGCTTCGGCGCTAAGATCCGTAATAAACGAGCAACTTGAAAGCAATTCCATGCGCTTGGAGATATCCCGCAGCGAGACAGAACCACCGTATTCGAACCCGTGTATCATTATTAAATCGTGTGTAATGAAAGATGAAAGGCTATCTAATCAATGTTTGAATACTATGAAAGAAGTTGTCGAAGATTGGGGAGACAAGACTTTCAGGCAGGTACTCGATTATACCACAAGAACCATTCCCTTTATTTCGACTCCGTATAAAGACGCCATCGAGCTGATCAGCATCCAGCCATCGGAGAGTCTCAAGTGCGCCTTGACGTTGCCAGAGAGAGTCAGTCTCCACAAGTTTATTAAGACCCCTGAAGGGGCGGTTGGCAAAGCTGGCGGCCGTAACAACGGAGCCTGCTCAGTGTCTGTTAATGAAGCAGTAGAGATATATCTTGCTTTGTGCGGTGATCCTCCGGAGAAAATTCCTTCCAAAGAAAACCTTGGATTCAACGCCCGGGCGGTCCTGGATGCATTCGGCAATGCGTGTGACAAGAATGAAGACGGCACGGAGAACTATCTAACCGATACTGACAGGGCGGCACGACTGACACACTCTCTGATAAATCCTGCGGGTTTCAGGTATCATAATAATTCAGTGGCCTTAAGGATCGGAATGCTCTTCTTGAAAAGGTGTGGTTATTCTTTTGACAGGAACTTTGTGGAGGAAAATCCCCCGGCGGCGCATGATTATGAGTCCCTAAGGGATTGGTTTGGCAGGGCAAGCTCAAGAAATGACTCCCCACACCCATAGATCCTTGCTTCTGTGTATCTCCTTAATCAGTGTTCTATGTCTGGCTGTTGGGCTTCCCCTGAGCTTCCGTTTGGGGGAAGACGGGTCCAGCCATCTATTCTGGTTTTGGTGTATAGCGACAGTGTGTGTCCTAATAGGCGTGGGCGCAATTTTGCTATACGAAGAAATGCGCCTTGGCAAGCTGCAGCAGCAGGTAGCCCGGCAAACTGAGGAACTAAAAAAGTCTGAAGAAAAATACCGCAGCCTGGTTGAAAGCACTGAGGACTTCATCTTCACTGTCGATGCAACAGGGCATTTTCAATCTTTGAACAGTTTTACTGCCAATTTTTTTGGTGGCACGCCCTCTCAGTTCATTGGAGAGCCGCTGTCTGTCCTTTTTTCAGAAGAGGTTGCAGCTCAACAGCTCAGGCTTGTGCGAGTGGTCTTCGAATTTAGAAAAAGCGTGCGGGACGAGTTTATGGTAACAACTGGTGAACATCAGGCCTGGCTCAGCGCCAACTTCATGCCGGTCAAAGATGAACAGGGCAAGGTCGTGTCCGTTTTGTGCATTGCCAGAGATATTACGGAAAACAAGAAACTGGAGAACCAGCTCGTCAATACCGAAAAGCTTGCCTCGATGGGGACCCTGGCGGCCGGAGTGGCTCACGAACTGAACAATCCTCTTGGCGTGATGCTGGGCTTTACAGATCTGCTTTTGGAAAAGCTTGCCAAGGG
This sequence comes from Pseudomonadota bacterium, assembly GCA_015222985.1. GTDB lineage: Bacteria > Desulfobacterota > Desulfobacteria > Desulfobacterales. The sequence continues at coordinate 9,498 of JADFWI010000319.1, forward strand.
GAGCCAGGATTATGAGGACCTGAAAATCATTGAGCGTCACAGCCTTCATTGCAAAGAGGTGGTGGAGAACTTGTTGAGCTTTGCCCGTCAGGAAGAAGGCGTTTCAGAGTATTGTGACATCAATGAGGCCATCAACAACATAATCAACGTGGTCAGACATTCGTTGGAAATGAAAAACATCGATCTCCGATTCGATGTGGCTCCTCATCTTCCGAGGGTCGGTGGAGACTCCCGACAGATGCAACAGGTTTTTTTGAACCTTGTCAACAATGCTGCAGCAGCCATGAAGGGCGGCGGAATCTTAGAGATTAAGACGGCCTTAAGTCCCGGTCAGGACAAAGTGCTTATCACAGTTCGAGACAATGGACATGGCATCAAGGAAGAACACATGGAAAACATTTTCGACCCTTTCTTCACGACCAAGAGTGAAGGTGAGGGGACCGGACTGGGTCTTTTCGTCAGCCATGGAATTGTAACGAAATACGGAGGTACGATTGTATGTGAAAGCAGCTCCCAAGACGGCCCCCAAGGCCCACAGGGAACTGTTTTTACTGTCACGCTCAAGGCCAAAGAGGGGGACGAGTTATGAGTGGCAGAATCCTGGTTGTGGATGACGAGAAGGATATGCTCTCCCTTCTGAGAAGGATCATTACGGAAAAGACCCTCCACAAGGTGGCAACCGAGCATGACCCCTTAAAGGCTGTTGAAATCATGGAAAAAGAAGCTTTTGATGTGGTTATCACCGATCTGAAAATGCCCGGGATGGACGGGATTGGCCTGCTTGGCGAGGTCCGAAGGATTCAACCTCGCGCGGTAGTGATTATCATGACCGCCTATGCCACGATTGAAACCGCGGTGGAAGCGATCCGAAAGGGAGCGTTTGACTATATCTCCAAGCCATTCCGAAAAGAACGCATCCTGCTCACTCTTCGCAGGGCCTTGGACTGGCAGGCCCTGACCCGTGAGAATGTTGCCTTGCGCGAGTCACTTGAACAACAGAAAAAGCCTCCGAGTATCGTCGCTTCCAGCCCTGCCATGACATCGACTCTAGATAGTGTCAAACAAGTGGCCAAATCAATGGCAACCATCTTGATCCAGGGGGAGAGCGGCACGGGCAAAGAACTTGTGGCCAAGTCGATTCATGCTTACAGCGATCGCAGTGACAAGCCTTTTGTAACCATCGACTGCACGGCTATCCCGGAGCAGATCATTGAAAGCGAACTTTTCGGCCACGTAAAGGGGGCGTTCACCGGCGCCTGGAAGGATAAGAGGGGGTTGGTAGATGAGGCAAACCAGGGCACCCTGTTTCTGGATGAGATTGGAGAGCTGAGCATGGTCATGCAGGCCAAGCTGTTGCGCCTTCTTCAAGAAGGGGAATATAAGGCCGTGGGCGGCCTGAATACCAAGCACGCTGACATTCGATTTGTAGCCGCCACCAACTACGATCTCGAGCAACGCACAGCCGAGAAGACATTCCGAGAAGATCTTTTTTATCGCCTTAACGTGATTGGATTTCGCTTGCCTCCACTGCGGGAACGGCGAGAGGATATCCCGCTGCTGGTGCGTCACTTTCTGGGAAAATATGGCAAATTGAACCGCAAAGAGATACGTGACATTGACCCGGAGACCATGTCAATGCTCATGGCCCGGCACTGGCCAGGGAACGTCAGGCAGTTGGAAAACGTGATTGAAAGGGGAGTGATTCTGTGCCGGTCTGAGCAAATTATGCTTGAAGATCTCATGCCTGAAAGATCTCATGCGAGCCCGCTGTCCTGCTTCAACGGGGCCACTTACAGCCTTCCTTTCAAAAAGGCCAAAGAAGCCGTGATCAGGGCCTTTCATCAAGAATACATCCATGCAATACTCCGGCAAAACAAGGGCAATATTTCCAGGGCAGCCGAGCAGGCAGGCCTGCAGCGCCAATACCTGCACCGCCTGATGAAGGAGGAGAACATCAGCGCCGAAAATTTCAAAGATGATGCCGCGAACCATGCTTCCGGGGTAGAAGTCCTCCAGGCTGGGACCCAACTGTAACCTGTTTATTTCACCAATCAACCCCCTGGAATTCCGGCACTTCTTGTAGCCCTCACCTAATTTGTCCCCTGCACTGTAACCTGAAAGTTTACAAAACCTCGGTCGTCCAACCAGGCTCGAAAGGTCATAA
>JADFWI010000320.1 GCA_015222985.1 Pseudomonadota bacterium
AAAGTGGTAGCTGCGGGCATAAGCCAGGTGCCTGAAGGACGGCAAATCTTTGCCCCTTTGACGGTCCTTGAGAACTTACAACTCGGAGCCTACCTCCGCTATCGGAAAAGAGAAAAAAAGGCCGTTGAAGAGGACCTGGAGTGGATTTTTGAGCTCTTCCCAAGGCTTAAGGAACGCATCAAGCAGATTTCCGGAACCCTTTCCGGAGGTGAACAGCAAATGCTGGCTATTGGGCGGGCGCTTATGGCTCGGCCAAAACTCCTGCTTCTGGATGAGCCTTCCATGGGTCTTGCCCCCCTGGTAGTGAAGGATATCATGAGTACGATCTCCGGACTCCGGAACAGTGGGGTGACCATTCTAATTGTGGAACAAAACGCTCGGGCATCTCTGAGAATCTCAGACAGGGGTTATGTCTTGGAAACAGGCAGGGTCATCCTGCAGGGAAGCTCGGATGATCTCTTAAATGATAGCGATGTCAAAAGGGCCTATCTTGGAAAGGATTACAAAACATTTTGGGAGGGGAGGGATAAGGCTTGAGCTTCTGGAATGGTGAAAATGAGCATATGAAGAGGGAAGACCTCGAACAGGTTCAACTGGAACGGCTGCAGAGCACGCTGAATCGGGCATACAAGAATGTCACGTTCTACAGAACGCAGTTTGACTTAGTGGGAGTCCATCCGAATGCCGTTGCTTCCGTACAAGACATTGCAAGACTGCCGTTTACAACCCGAAAGGATCTGGGTGACAATTACCCTTACGGTCTATTTGCCGTTCCTCTTCGAGATATTGTCCGGATCAGTCCTTCAGCAGGAACCACGGTCAACCCGATGGTTGTTGGCCACACAAGGGGTGACCTCAAAGTGAGGGACACCATTACAGCTCGCTTTCTGGCAGCAGGAGGGGTTGTTGACACGGATGTCGTGCAAATTTGCCTAAATCCCGGGTTGTCAAGCTGGGGGAGAGCCTTAAAAGAGGGCGCTGAAAATATCGGCGCTTCGGTCATGCCCGTGTCCCACATGAGCACATCCAAACAACTTATGGCCATGGAGGACTATAAGGCCTCGGTACTGCTTACTACGCCTTCTTATGCCATGCACATTCTGGGGGCTATGGAGAGTATCGGCATAGATGCAAGCAGACTGGCCTTGAAGGCTATTCTGGTCACTGGGGAGACGTTGACCCAGGATATTCGAGACACGCTGCAATCATCTTTTGACGTTGACGTGACGGCAGGATACGGGCCAAGCGATGTGATGGGGCCCGGGATTGCCTTTGAATGTCATGAAAAGAACGGCCTTCACATCAGCGAGGACCATTATGTGTTGGAGATAGTCGATCCTGACAGTGGAGACTTACGCCCGCCTGGTGAGGAAGGAGAGATGGTGTTGACCACGCTTACAGCCAAGGCCTTTCCGCTTATCCGCTTCCGCACCGGGGACCTTTCTCATACCATTGAGGAGCCTTGCCCCTGTGGCCGGACATTTGTCCGCATGTCCGGAGTCACAGGACACGCGGGAGAAGTGCTCACGATCCGTGGAGTGAAGGCGCATCCCGCACAGGTCGAACAAACACTAAGGACCATTTCAAGAACCGCTCCTCCACGTTTCTTAATCCACCTATACCGGGAAAATCATCTGGATATGGTTGAAATATTGCTGGAAATGAGTGACACAATTTTTTCAGATGAAGTAAAGGTCGTTGAAAACGTACTAAAACAGTTGCGCCGGCAGATGCTTCAGATACTTGGGCTTGTGGTGACAATAAGGCTGGTGGAGGCTTCAACCTTGGACCAGTATGGCTTGCCGTCTGGCGGGGTTATTGACGATAGATAGTGCTTGACCGAAAACCTCTGTTTTTTTGGCCAAAAATTCGAAATCCGAAGCACGAAA
>JADFWI010000321.1 GCA_015222985.1 Pseudomonadota bacterium
GTATCTCATTTGTTCCTGTCCGGCCACCCTCAGCCGCATGATGCAAAAGCATGCACAAAAAAAGAGGTTCAGGTCGACACCGGACAAAGCAGCGTTTTGCCTTATGACACAGCAAAAAAGGAAGGACTCGATGAAGCCGTCTCCGCTGTACGGGTAAAGCGCAATCCGCCATTGGTTTTTGTCTCTTCAGACAGCCTTCTTGCCAAAAAGCCTCTTCTTGTGAATGCTTTTTTCATAGTTCCCACGATTGTACGTTCAGAGGAACTATTGAACTCATATTTGTTGATCAAGCAGATTTCCCAAGGCATGTCTTGCAAAGAGGTAGGGCTCTTGATATTGGAAGAAGATCTCCCTCAGAAGGCTGAGGCAGCTTTTAGAGTGATCACGGAGATGGCGGACAAGTTTCTCTCGTGCAAAATACGCCTGGTGGGGACCATTCCCAAAGGGGAAGGGCTATTCCTATCCGTCCTCGGCAGGGCTCCTTTACTGCCTGAGGCGGAATCGCCCGTTTCTCAGTCAATAGGCACACTGGCGGACAGACTGATCCAGGAGAACACTCATTTGAAGGGAATCAACAATGGCAAAGACAGTCTATGACGCTGTTTCCACAGCGATTCCGAGAGACGAATTGGTGGATGCGGCAAAGAAATTTCTTATGCATTCCGACTCGAACAAAGACCTCGTTCTCGCAGACAACATTGAATCTCCCCAGTTCGGCTCATCAGACTTACTATTTCTAAACGGCGCGAAAACGCGCTTGAGGGTCGCCCGGATAAATGACACAAGGGATACTGAGAAGTTCATTGTCTCGTCAATGTCCTACTATTGGTGGCTTGAGCAATCCCTCACAATCAGCGAGGCTTTTCACAACAGAAAGACCGGATTGGATATGTATCTTTTCTCTAATGATTTTTCTGCTGCAATCGAGTACGTGATGGATAATCTGGGCAGAAAATTCAATGTTCACCTTCTCAAATACAACATTCTGCAGGTTGAAGGCCTTGATGAGCCCGCAATATACTTTCAACGTATGACACCTCGGGACCTTGCCCAAGATGTGCCGGCGGAAAAGCATAACAGTCAAGAAGAAGCGCCGCCAACGGAGGAAACAGAAACATCAGACGCCTTGGAAATCTCAGCCCCGGAGTTAGAGGAATTCTACCGCCTGAAGGAGCACTACCTTGACTGAGAAGACACGTTAGCCCCCTATTTGTCCCCCTCATATTCCTGCGTAAACCTTTGAAAAAATGTCTCCATAAACCTGTGTCTCTCTTCGGCCAGGCGTCGACCTTCTGGTGTTAGCATGCGGTCTTTGATCCTGGAAAGTTTTAGCCTGTATTCCCGATACCCAGTGTCTTCCTCTGTGTACGGCTCCGTATCCTCCGGTTCCACATGAGGATTATGGAGCTTGGCCCCCACCTCTCCGGCGAACAGAAAAGCCCTGGCAATTCCAACCGCGCCAATGGCATCCAGTTTATCGGCATCAAAGAGCACCCGGGCCTCCAGGCTTTCAGGATGGTGGTTTCCACGGAACCTGTGAGTTCGGATACAGTGGATGATGTTGGCCTTTTGCTCCTCGGCAATTGAGTATTTTGCCAAGACCTCACGGGCCATCTCGGCCCCTTTTTCCGCGTGGCAAACCCCTCCCTTTGATTCATCTTCACAGGAACGCCCAACATCATGAAGGTAGGCTGCAATTTCCAGCGCCTCCAAGTCCGCCCTCTCAACCCGGCCTATATGCATACACAGGTTACACACTCGCTGGCTGTGTTCCCAGTCATGGCTGCCTCGGGCATGAGAAAAACACCTTGCAGCAAAGGCCTTAATCTGCTCAATAGTAGAAATCACTGGCATTCTTTCTTGGTTCCGGTCTATCCGGGTTAGGAGGTTACCATATGGATCTCAAGGTATTGTTCACCACTTTTGGAATGATCTTTCTTGCCGAACTTGGAGATAAGACACAGCTCGCCACTCTCTCTTTTGCCGCTGAAAGCGAGTCTCGGCTTGCCGTGTTCCTCGGCTCTGCAGGGGCTCTTGTGGCAACTTCCTTGCTCGCTGTCCTCGTTGGCGCCGGGCTGGCCAGACTTGTTCCGGCAAACTACGTGAAGACAGGGGCAGGGGCACTCTTTGTCTTGCTGGGGATATGGATGATAGTCTCTTCAGGAGGCAAATAGCCAAAGCACCTCAGCCATGCTTTTGGGCAAATTCCTCCATGAAATCCACCAGGGCCTTGACCGCCTCAAGAGAGGTTGAATTGTAGATCGAGGCCCGACACCCTCCCACGGAACGGTGCCCCTTTAGTCCGCCCATGCCATTGTCCATGGCTTGCTGGACAAAGTGTCTTTCCAGTTCCTCACTGGGGAGGCGAAAGGTCACATTCATGAGCGAGCGGCTATCCTTTTCGGCGGCACCCGAATAGAACCCTGTTTTGTCAATGGCATGATAAAGGAGATTTGCCTTTTGTCGGTTCAGGGCCGCCATCTTTTCAAGCCCCCCAACGGTCTCCTCCAGCCATTTCAGCACCAGTTGAATTACATACACAGCAAAACAGGGTGGCGTATTGAACATGGAGTTCTTCTCCACAAAAGTCGTATACTTGAGCATGGTGGGAAGGTCCTGGGGCACACGTTCCAGCATATCCTGGCGAATAATGACCAGGGTGGCTCCTGCCGGGCCGAGGTTCTTTTGAGCTCCGGCATAAATCAAGCCAAAAGGAGAAGGGTCAAAAGGTCTACTCATGATGTCCGAAGACATATCACTGATCAGGGGGATTCCTGTGGTGTCGGGAAAAGATGCCCACTGGGTACCCTTGATTGTATTGTTGGAAGTAATGTGCACGTAGGCAGCATGCGGACTAAAGGATATGTCTTTGGGAATACACAAGAAATTCTGCTCCTCCGAGGAGGCAACCACGTTGACATCCTTTGCCTGAATCCTTGCCTCTTTGATCGCCTTGGTGGCCCATGTGCCGGTGTTCACATAATCAGCAGACTGGCCATCGGGTAACAGGTTCATGGGAACCATGCAGAACTGCATGCTTGCCCCCCCTTGCAGAAATACCACATGAAAGCGCTCATCCAGATCAAGGACCCGCCTCACACGGACCACAGCATTCTCAATAACGTCATCAAACCATTTCGATCGATGGCTCACTTCGGTGATGGACATGCCGGAGCCTTTGAAATCCAGAAACTCTGCCTGGATTTCCTCTAAAACCGGCAACGGAAGAGCCGCCGGCCCCGCGTTGAAATTATGGATTCTGTCTTTCATTTCAACCTCCTGATTGCATCGAAGCTATAAA
>JADFWI010000322.1 GCA_015222985.1 Pseudomonadota bacterium
AAAAAGACCCGGAGGAAGTGGAGAAAGACAACGATCAAGAGCACGTTGCCGCTCCAGTGATGGACGTTTCGGATCAATTGACCGAACAGCACGTCGTTTTGCAAGTGGATGATGGAGTCATAGGCCTTGCCCGGCATGGGCTGGTAGACAAATTTGAGCATCAAACCTGTAGCGAATAGCGTGCATACCAGCACGACCGCCATCCCGCCGAGGCCCCAGGTGAGCGTCAATCGGAGCGTACGTTCCGGAACACTGCGGGGCCGGAAGTGCAGGATAAGGCTATTGAAAAACCTTCGATAGCCGCGTGCCTCCTTTACTGACCGTACGGTACCGGGAAATATAGAATAGCGAATGCGCTGAAATAAGCTGAGCCGATCAGGTATCATATCATTCTCGTTTGGAGTTGGGGTCTGACCAACCTATTCAAAAACTGGGGATTTTTTATTTTGACAATAAAGTGGCTCTATTCAATTCTGCACCAAGAGTCAAGCAAAGACCCCACGAGGAGTGATGACCGCTATAAAAGTTTTTTAGTTGTGGTGCGTATGGCCGGCTCCACGATTGCTAAGGGGAAAACAGGAAATTGGCGCTGGACGCCAGCCGGACCGTGCAGATATGGGTCAAAGCGGTAAATCAGGGTTGGAGTGTAGAAATGCAAATCCTGTAATCTTTCACAACATTCTATAAAACTTTGGCGGACTTCAAAGCTGCCAGCGCATCAAGATAAAGCTGGGCGCCCTCAGGAGTGACTACCAGACGGCGTTTTCGCCATGCTCCATCGGGAGTCCAAGTTCCATTTGACCAAATGTTCCCCCTAAAGGTACCTGCAGCGTTTTCAATCCGGTAGCTCTTGTCTTCTGTTTTGGTAATGGTGCCAACAAGGTTGCCGTTTTCGCCATGCATCAACCATTTGCCATCACCGTCCGGCTTCAACGAGATTTCTTCTCCAAAAGCTGGAAGGACGCTCAGGCAAATTCCAATAAGCGCTGCGCCAAAAACCGCCAATGACCTTTTCATGCCGCCCCCTTTTTTTTTGATTGTGATTATACTAACGGCAATCCCAAATCTTGTCAAGAAAAGTGGTCCAAATACGGAATGATCTTGCCCAACTTGCTCAAGAATAACGCGATAGCGTCAAAGGCCAATGATGCCAACCACTATGAGGCGGGAGTCGATGAGTTCAATTTCAGAGTGTCGGTAGGTTTTTAGGTGGCTATAGTCAAATTACCGCCAGAAATGGCGGTAATTTGACTTACTCTTTTTCCTGATCTTCTTTCGTTTCCTGTGGCGCTGCCTCTTCGGCGCTTGCTTCTGCTGCTTCGCTGACAGCCTCAGCTTCCGGCTCAGGGACAGGCTCTTTCATTCCCGCCTGCCGGCTAGGCAGGTCAGGCGCTGGTTGCTCTGCTGCCTTCCCCGCAGTTTCCGCCTCTTTTGGCGTTGCTTTTTCTTTGGGCTCTGCACGTGTTTCCTTCTTGACCTCGCCCTTTTTTACCGCTTTGGCCTTTTTCTTCTTCCGCTCCTTCTTTTCTCCAGTAACAACAAATTCTACCAATGAAACAGGGGCCGCATCTCCGGCCCGCCTTCCTATCTTGACCACCCGAGTGTAGCCTCCGGCCCTTTGGCCAAAGCGTTCCGAAGCTTCCTCAAAAAGTTTGTGGACCACAGCCTTATCCCTGACAACTGCAAGCGCCTGACGCCGCGCGTGAAGGTCACCCCTTTTTGCAAGGGTAATCATGCGGTCGGCCCATCGCCTCAACTCCTTGGCCTTGACATCAGTTGTCCGAATTCTTCCGTGTATGAAAAGGGAAGTTACCATATTCCGAAACATGGCATTACGATGGCTTCCTGTTCGGTTGAGCTTTTTTCCAGCCTTCTGGTGTCTCATGTATCGCTGCTTTCTCCTTCCTCAGCCGGTTTCTCGGGTGGAACGAAGCCCTCAAGACCCATACCAAGTGTCAAACCCATTTCCGTGAGTACTTCCTTGATCTCATTCAGTGACTTGCGTCCAAAGTTTTTCGTCTTGAGCATCTCCTGTTCAGTCTTCTGGACCAACTCTCCTATGAATTCAATATTGGCATTCTTCAAACAGTTTGCCGATCGAACCGAAAGCTCCAACTCCTCCACGCTCCGATAAAGGTTCTCATTGAGAGGTTCTTCTTTCTCCTCTGGTTCTTCTGGTTCAGGCTCCGGCTCTTCATCAAAAGTAATAAAAACACTCATCTGTTCTTTGAGTATCTTTGCCGCATATGCCGTTGCGTCTTCCGGCAGAACACTCCCGTCTGTCCACACCTCAAGAGTAAGCTTGTCATAATCGGTTCTCTGACCAACTCTGGCATTGCCAACAACGTAATTGACCCGGCTAATGGGTGAAAAAACCGCATCTATCGGTATCGTGCCAATAGGCGCATTTTCCTCTTTATTCATCTCCGCAGGGACGTAACCCTTCCCCACCTTTACCGTCATGGTCATGTTCAGGTTGCCATCCTTGGATAAGGTCGCGATATAATGCTCAGGGTTCAGTATCTCAACGCCACCGTCACTTGCTATATCTCCTGCCTTTACCGCTCCTTCTTCAGAGGCTTCCAGCCGAATTACCCGCGGGCTTGAATCTGACATTCGCAGTCGGACTTCCTTCAGGTTCAATACGATCTCAGACACATCTTCCAGCACACCGGCTATTGCCGAGAACTCGTGCATAACACTATCTATCTTTACTGAAACAATGGAGGCTCCATGAATTGAAGAAAGGAGGATCCTACGAAGGGCATTTCCAATAGTAATGCCAAAGCCCGGCTCCAAAGGTTCACACACAAACTTGCCATAGGTTTTGCTGCTGGCGCTGACCTCAACCCGCTTGGGCTTGATGAGTTCACGCCAGTTCATGTACATGACCTCATTCGATCCTGATGACATAATCCAGTCTCCGATTTTGCAGTTTGTATTCCAATGTGACAAACTGCAACTATTTGGAATAAAGCTCTACGATCAACTGCTCCTGAATGGGCATAGTCAACTCCTCCCGAGTCGGGTGAGCTTTGACCCTGCCCCTGAAACTGTCTTTTTCCATCTCTAGCCATCCCGGAATTCCACGCCGTACCACAGTATCCATGGCATCCTGGATAACCGCGATCTTTCGACTCTTTTCCCGGACATCCACAACGTCGCCTATCTTGACAATATAAGACGGAATATTCATCTTCTTTTCATTGACTGTGAAATGGCCATGACGAACCAACTGTCTGGCCTGCGTCCGCGAATTGGCAAAGCCTAAACGGTAGATCACATTGTCTAGCCGCCGCTCCAAAAGAAACAAAAGGTTTGCGCCGGTTACCCCGCGTTTTTGCTCCGCTTTCCTAAATGTCCGTCGAAACTGACCTTCCAGTACGCCATACATGCGCTTGACCTTCTGCTTCTCCCGAAGTTGGATGCCGTAATCCGAAATCTTGCGTCTGCGCGACTGCCCGTGCTGGCCAGGGGCATAACCTCTGCGGTCAAAGGCACACTTGTCAGAATAACACCTGTCTCCTTTCAGAAACAGCTTCAGGTTCTCCCTGCGGCATAATCTGCAAACCGAACCGACATATCGTGCCAAGGTTCTCCTCCTTTCACACTCTGCGGCGCTTGGGCGGCCGACATCCGTTATGTGGAATGGGTGTCACGTCTTTGATCATAACTACATTGAATCCGGCGGCCTGCAAGGAACGCAATGCCGCTTCCCGGCCGGCGCCCGGACCCTTCACGTAGACTTCAACATTTCTCATCCCGTGTTGCATGGCCTTCTTGGCCGCATCTTCGGCCGCAAGTTGGGCAGCAAAAGGGGTGCTTTTCCTGGAGCCCTTAAAACCCTGCCCTCCTGCACTGGACCACGCGACCACGTTGCCCGCCGGATCGGTGATGGTCACAATCGTGTTGTTGAAGGTAGACTGGATATGTGCTATCCCATTCAAAATATGCTTCTTCTCTTTCTTTTTCCCAGAAGTTCTTGCCATGATATCTGCTGCCCCCCTCCTATTTCTTCCTCTTTCCTACAACACTTCTTCGTGGTCCCTTCCGGGTCCTTGCGTTGGTACTGGTACGCTGCCCTCGGGCCGGCAATGATTTCCGGTGCCTGAGCCCTCGATAGCAACCCAGTTCCATGAGTCGCTTTATGTTCATGGAGACTTCCGTCCGAAGTTCCCCCTCAACCTTGTATTGGCTGTCAATGACTTTTCGGATGGCGCTAATCTGGTCTTCACCTAACTGATCCGACTTTGTATCAAGGTCTATGCCGGCTTGGCTCAATATTTTTTCAGAAGTGCTGCGACCAATCCCGTAAATATAGGTCAGAGCTATTTCAATTCTCTTGTTCTTCGGTAAGTCAACACCTGCTATACGTGCCAATATTCTGTCTCCCCTTGGTTTCGTTGTTGGTTCGTTTCACGATCTTACCCCTGACGTTGCAAAAGGGTTACCCTTGCTTTTGCTTATGCCTTTTGTTCTCGCAAATGACTCTCACCGTCCCCTTGCGGCGAATAATCTTACACTTATTGCACATCCTCTTTACCGATGCCCTTACTTTCATTGTTTTTCCTTATGTTATCAGGACTCTCCCGCCCCATCCGTGACACTCAGGATGACCGGTCCGTTTTCCGTAATAGCAATACTATGTTCAAAATGGGCTGACAGGCTGCCATCTTTCGTCACAGCCGTCCAGCCGTCTTTCAGGGTTTCGACCTCGTATCCTCCGGAATTCACCATAGGTTCAATGGCAAACACCATGCCTGGCTTCAGACGGATGCCCCTGCCCGGTTTCCCGTAATTTGGTATCTGAGGGTCCTCATGCAGGTTTTTCCCTATGCCGTGTCCCACGAATTTCCGAACAACAGAAAATCCAGCCCCCTCTACGTGCTTTTGAATGGCATGGGAGATATCAGACAGTCGATTACCCGGCGCTGCCTGCTCAATTCCCAAAAAAAGAGCTTCTCTTGTAATGTCCATGAGGTGCTGGGCACTTTTCGAGATTTTGCCCACAGGGACAGTGATGGCCGAATCACCATAATAGCCATCATGGCAAATACCAAAATCCATGCTCAGGATGTCCCCCTCCTTCAGAGGACGTTTGCACGGAAATCCGTGAACTACTTGCTCGTTCACGGATGCACACAGACTGAATGGAAACCCCCTATATTCCTTAAAAGCAGGTCTGGCTTTTCTCTCTATGGCCAATTCCTCGGATATCCTGTCCAGGGTTAACGTGTCAATGCCGGGAACAACTTTTTCCTTCAGTATCTCCAGTATCTCTGCAACCATTTGGTTGCTGCGGCGGATTTTGTCAATTTCCCTTGAAGACTTCAAGATGACCATTTCATCGGCGACCTTTGAACGCCCCTCCCTTCTTCATGAAGCCTTCGTAATGTCGAGCCAGCATGTGGCTTTCCATCTGGCTGACGGTGTCTATGGCGACACCCACTACAATCAGAAGGGCCGTGCCACCAAAGTAGAAGGGCACATTGAATCTGGAAATCAGCAGGGTCGGGAGCACGCAAACGGCCGATACGTACAGAGCCCCGCCAAAAGTAATGCGTGTGAGCACTCGGTCAATATAGTCCGCCGTACGCTTGCCAGGCCTGATGCCGGGGATATAGCCGCCGTATTTTTTCATGTTATCGGCCACATCAACCGGATTGAAAGTGACTGCCGTATAAAAAAAGCAAAAGAATATGATAAACCCAACGTAAATGAGGTTATATATAATGCTGTCGGGTGTCATGGCCTGAGCGGCGCTCTGGACCCACGGCACCGTAACAAAACTAGCGATCGTGGCGGGAAACATAATGATAGATGAAGCAAAAATGGGAGGGATGACGCCTGACGTGTTGATTTTAAGGGGTAGGTGGGTGCTCTGCCCCCCGTACATCTTTCGGCCAACGATCCGTTTAGCATATTGCACTGGAATACGTCGCTGGCCGCGTTCCACAAATATGATAAATCCCACAACAGCCACCATCACAACCAGTAATAGCAAGACCAGAAAAACGCCTATCTCCCCCGTTTTCATCAAACGAAAGGTATTGCTAACTGCGCTTGGCATACGAGCTACAATCCCTGCAAATATGATCAAGGAAATCCCGTTGCCAATCCCGCGTTCAGTAATTTGCTCGCCCAACCACATAATAAAAGCCGTGCCGGCAGTAAGTGTAATCACTGTTATCAATCTAAAACTCCATCCAGGATAGGCCACGATCGTGGCCGCACCCGGCACACTCATCCTCTCAAGCCCGACAGCGATGCCAAACCCCTGGATGATACTCAGGAAAACTGTACCGTAACGTGTATATTGTGTAATTTTTTTTCGGCCGGCTTCCCCTTCCTTAGAAAGTCGTTCAAGGTGAGGAACAACCACGGTGAGAAGCTGCAAAATGATGGATGCGCTGATATAAGGCATAATCCCCAGGGCAAATACAGAAAGCCTTTCCAGAGCGCCACCGGAAAACATGTCAAACATCCCCAACAGGGTTCCCTTGGCACGGGCGAAAAATGAAGCAAGGGCATCTCCGTCGATACCGGGTGTTGGCACGGCACAGCCAATGCGATACACCATCAAGAGTGCAAACGTGTAGAGAACGCGCTTCTTCAGTTCCGGTATCTTGAATATATTTTGAAAACCACCTACCATGTCACACCAGTTCTACCTGCCCACCGGCAGCTTCAATGCTGGCCTGCGCTGACTTGCTACAACGGTTCACCCTGATAACCAGGGGGTAATCAATGGCGCCGTGTCCTAGCAGTTTCACTCCGTCTCGCTTTCGTGCAACAAGCCCAGCGCCCGCCAGGGCCGCCTCGTCTACCACTGATCCCTTGTCAAAACGCCCCAGGTCCCTCACGTTAATAATAGCATATTGTTTCTTAAAAATATTGGTAAAGCCACGCTTCGGCAAACGGCGCTGCAGCGGCATCTGACCACCTTCAAATCCGGGCCTGATGTTCCCGCCAGAACGGCTCTTCTGCCCGTTTGAGCCGCGTCCGGCAGTCTTGCCATTTCCAGAACCGAGTCCTCGGCCAACGCGTTTGGCTGACCTCCGGGCTCCTTTCGGAGGCGACAGTTCATGGAGTTTCATTCGAGCCCTCCTCAATCTCTAGTAGATGGGGCACCTTTCGAATCATTCCCCTGATGCAAGGGGTATCCTTCAAAATAACCGTGCTATTTAACTTCCTCAAACCCAGACTTCGAACAGTCCGCCGGTGCTTCTCCGGTCTTCCTATGAGACTTTTTTTCAACGTAATCCTAAGCGCTTCAGACATAAACATTTCCCTTGATAGAATCGCTGCGCGATTTTATATCTCGCCGGGCTGCTTGCCACGCCAAGCCGCAATCGTTTCACGGCTCCGTAGTTGACACAAACCATCAAGCGTGGCCTTCACCAAGTTGTGGGGGTTGTGAGACCTCATACACTTTGTCAGGATATTCTGCACGCCAGCGGCCTCCAATACAGCGCGCACTGCGCCGCCGGCAATGACACCAGTGCCTTGGGAAGCAGGCTTTAGAAGCACCCGCCCAGCGCCATATTTGCCTATGACCTCATAGGGGATGGTACGGTTCACCAAGACCACCTGGGTCATGTTCTTCTTGGCGCGTTCGACCCCTTTGCGAATGGCCTCAGGCACCTCGTTGGCCTTGCCCAAGCCGCATCCCACTTTGCCGTTGCCATCGCCGACGACAACAACAGCGCTAAAACTAAAGCGACGCCCCCCTTTGACCACCTTGGCTGTCCGGCTTATATGAACGACCTTGTCTATTAGCTGAATCTCGTCTGTCTCTTTGCCTATCAATCGTTCTCCTCCTTGTTAAGGGCAAGCCTAAAAATCAAGACCTTGTTTACGAGCCCCTGTCGCAAGAGCACGCACTCGACCGTGAAACAGAAAACCATTCCGGTCAAAAACCACTTTAGACACCCCTTTTTCCATTGCCCTCTGTGCAACGAGCCTGCCCACAAATTCTGCTGCCTCTGCTTTGCTTCCAAACGGAGAATGCTGGCGCGCCTCTTTCTCAAGGGTAGAAGCTGCAGTCACTGCATGACCAGTCGTATCAACAACAACTTGAGCATACATGTGACGTGCGCTCCTGAAAACCGTAAGTCTCGGTCGATCTTCTGTGCCAAAGACGGTTTTCCGCACATGTTTTTTCCGTTTCAAACGCGCTTCTTTCTTTTTGCTTAATGCCCCCATGGGCTCTTTCTCCTAATACGATTTAGTTAGCTTCGCTCACTTATCTTCAATCAGCCTTATTGTTTTCTTACTCGTATGGAAATCCGAATATCTAAGCACGTGCTGT
>JADFWI010000323.1 GCA_015222985.1 Pseudomonadota bacterium
ATCTCCCTTAACCTGTCCAAGAGGTCTTTGTTAGTTGTATTGAGCTGTTTGGAAAGATCATACACTCGGATTTTCGCCATTCATTCCCTCCAAGTCTAACATGGACCCCATTATTGACTCATCAATCTTCAGAAGGCGCTGTTGTGGGTTCATCTGAAGACTCCGTCTCCTCTGCCTCCCCCTCTGGGTCCCCCTGCCCTCCGGACACATGCGGGACTTCTTCATCTTCCACAATATCCCCGTCCTCCTGCCTCCTCTCAAGGACCTGCTGAGCCGATTCCAATAAGGCTTGCGCCTTTGTCTCACCAATTCCCTTTATCTGAATGAGCTCATCAAGCGTGGCGCTGGCAAGTTCTTCAACTGAATACAAACCGTGTTCATAGAGGGCATCGGCCGTGCTGGCTCCCATTCCGGGAAGCTCCATCAGGGATTCATAACCAGCCCGCATGTCATGACTATACTGGCTTTCGCTCCTAACATCTATATTCCAGCCCGTCAGCTTACCAGCAAGACGCACGTTTTGCCCCCGTTTGCCAATGGCAACTGCCAGGTGTTCATCCTGAACAATCACCTCCATAGACCTGGTGGTTTCGTCCACCACGACACGGGAAATTTCGGCTGGCGACAGGGCATTGCAGACGAACCTCGCTGGGTCGCTGTGCCAGGGAATGATGTCGATTTTCTCTCCTTTCAGTTCCTGAACTACGCTTTGAACCCGACTTCCTTTCATGCCGACACACGCCCCGACCGGATCGATATCCCTATCATTGGAGGCAACGGAAATCTTTGCTCGACTACCAGGTTCGCGGGCCGCCCCCATGATGTCCACGATGCCTTCGGTAACTTCGGGCACCTCAGTCTTGAATAGTGTCACAAGGAATTGTGGGTGGGTCCTAGACAGTATTATCTGAGGGCCGCGGGTTTCACGAAGCACATCCAGCACATAAGCCCGAATCCTCTCCCCTCTTCGATAAGCCTCCCTCGGAACCTGTTCCTGCGCCGGAAGAACTGCCTCCGTTCGACCAAGATTAACGATAATGTCACCCCTGTCGATCCTCTGGACGATGCCGTTTATGATCTCTCCCTTTCTGTCGACAAAGCCCTCATATACGACGTCTCGCTCAGCATCCTTCATCTTCTGGATTATGACTTGTTTTGCCGACTGGGCAGCGATTCTCCCAAAGGTGGTGGTATCCATCTTGACACCGAGACTATCTCCCTCTTCACACTCAGAATCTAGCTTACGGCCCTCTTCGAGACTTATTTCGAGGTCAGGCTCTGTAACATGGGCAACAACATCTTTGAACTGAAATACTTCAATTTCACCCAGTTCTTCATTATAATGGACTTCGATGTCCACCGTAGTCCCGAATTTCTTTCTAGCCGCAGACCTGAGGGCCTCTTCCACGGTCTTGATCAGTACTCCCCGGTCAATACCCCGATCACGGCTAACTTGCTCAATAACTCTTTTGATATCCGATTCTAACATATCCCATACCTTGATTGTAATTCCGATTACAACATCGTACGATTGATCACCCTGCACCCGTCCTACGAAGCAGGTCTATCATGATAATCGAGACGAGCCTTTACGATATTCTCATAGGAAATTGCCAAAGTCCGCTTCTCAACAGCGACTTTAACCACGCCATCGGAAAACCCTTTCAACACTCCTCTGAAATTCCTTTTCCCTTCTATTGGACTGTCAGTCATAATAAATACTTGCCGGCCTTCAAAGTGGACAAAATGCTTTGGTTTTGTCAACGGCCTGTCAAGACCTGGAGAGGAAACCTCCATGTGATACGGTCTCCGCACATCCATCTTTGCGTCCAGGATATCTCCAAGTTGCTTGCTCACATCGGCGCAATCACCTAGAGTGACGCCCCCGTCTTTGTCAACAATCAACCGGAGGGTCCACCCGCTATGCTCCCTTCGGTACTCCACATCGATCAGTGTGATACCTTCAGACTTAAGGAGAGGTTGCGCCAAGACCTCCACATCAGCGATAAACCTTTCGGTCCATTCATCCATTTACAAAAAAAACGGGCTATTGCCCGTTTCCCGCATCGCATCTACGTCTCAATAAACCTTTTTATTGAGTCTTCACACAGAAAACCACAGGCACAAATTATCAGCAATTCCACTGATCGAAGCATATATGCCTTGCTGCCTAGCCGCACAAGGCATCGCCTCAAAAAGGGAATAGGGCTCACTTTCAGGCACAACAAAACTGGAGCGGGCAACGGGGCTCGAACCCGCGACACCAAGCTTGGGAAGCTTGTACTCTACCAATCTGAGCTATGCCCGCTTTATCGTTTGACAATTTATACCCATCTTTTCCCGTTGTCAAACATTTTTCGCAAGGACACCACTTTAAGCTTTCGGCTTTGTGTGATATGCGATGAGTCGAAAACGTTGTGAGCTATGGGTAGAGTTTTTTTGATCGGTCAATACTTGGCCGGCAAACCAGCTCAACCGGCCAACCTAAAACACACGTGAGGAAACCATGACTAGAAGAGAACAAATCGAATTTGATGTCCTGTTTGTTGGGGGTGGCCCTGCAAACCTTGCCGGCGCCGTTCATCTGATGCAACTGGCCAGAAATAAGAATCTTGACCTTGAGGTAGGGTTAATTGAAAAGGGCGCTAACGTCGGTTCTCATGCCTTAAGCGGCGCGGTCCTAAACCCTATAGCCCTCAAGGAGCTTGTGGCAAATTACAGGGAAGCAGGCTGCCCTATTGAGAAAGACGTTCGGGGAGACGAATTCTATTTTTTGACCGAGAGGTCCCAATATTCCGTTCCTTTCGTGCCACGGTACATGAAAAACAAGGGATTCCACGTCATAAGCCTCTCCAGGTTTGTCCGCTGGCTTGCTGCCATTGCTGAGGATTTGGGCGTGAACATTTTCCCAGGCTTTGCTGGCAAAGAGCCGCTTTACGACCAGGATGGCAAGACCGTCGTCGGGGTCCGCACAGGAGATAAGGGCCTGGATAAAGATGGACAACCCAAGGCAAACTTTGAGCCTGGCGTAGACATAATTGCAAAGGTAACAGTGCTTGGAGAAGGCGCCAAGGGATCGCTTCTCAGAGAGCTTTCCAAGAAGTTGAACATCTTTTCCGGAAAGGTGCCTCAAACCTTTGAAACCGGCATAAAAGAAGTTATCGAGCTGCCTGAAAAGAACTATTTTGCAGACAGCTCTGCCAATGATATTCATACGTTGGGCTATCCATTAAAGCTAGACATCCACAGTGGTGGCTTTGTTTATGAGATGAAGGACAACAGGGTAACCCTGGGCCTTGTCGTGGGATTGGGATATGAAAATCCCATGCTCGATCTTTATGAAGAATTCTTGAGATTCAAAAGGCATCCGTTTGTGCGTGAGATCATAACCGGCGGCCGGGTGATTGAGCAAGGAGCCAGGGTAATTGGCAACGGAGGATATTACACCGTACCGAAGCTGGCTGTTGATGGTGCGGTTTTTGTGGGCGCCACAGCATCCATGCAGAATCCACCGGCACTTAAAGGAATCCACACCTCCATGAAATCGGGCATGCTTGCGGCAGAGGCAATTCTGGAGGCCTTCTCAAAAGGCAGTTTCACGCAAGAGACGCTGTCTTGCTACCGTGACATGATTGAAAACAGTTGGTTGAAACAGGAACTCCATGTGGGAAGGAATTTTGCCCAGGCCGTAGCCAAGAAGATGCCGATAAAACTTGTCCACTTGGGTATCCAATATCTGACAGGTGGAAGAGGTGTCATTGACAGGATGTCCATCCAGAAAGACTCAGGCTCCTTGCGATCCTTGAAAGATGACGACTTGGAGACCTCAAAACAACGATACGGAAAACATGAATATGATGAAGCGCTCTTTGTGGACAAACTGACCGGTGTATATTTATCCAAAACGCAGCACCGGGAGGATCAGCCATGTCACTTGATTGTCCATGATCTTAATCTATGTGTTAATCAGTGTTTTGACACTTATCAGTCTCCATGCACAAGATTTTGTCCCGGCAATGTATACGAAATGGAAATTAGCGAGGACACGCATGAAAAGAAGCTGCGGCTGAACCCTTCAAATTGTCTTCATTGCAAGACGTGTGAGGTTAAGGATCCCTACGGCAATATCACATGGACCTGTCCGGAAGGAGGCGACGGACCAGGATATACGGTCCTGTAACATGACCGTTCACGGGTTCAGGGTTCAGAGGTTCACCGAAATCTGAGCTGACTTCGCCAAAGCACTGGCTGCGACGGCTGAAACAGTCCCGCCCGAGGCGGGTCAACGAAAGAAAGGCAACTCCCTCCGGGGCGTAGGCTGAACGGGGAACCCTGAACCTCTGAACGCTTTCTTTATCAACATACAAATGACATCATTTGATAATAATTATGCTTAATTTTGCGTAATTTTCTTGACAAGTTGGCCCAAATCATGCATCTTCCCGTCAGGCAATATGGCAGTTTCAGAAGTTGTGAAAATTCTTTTTGCATGGATGAACATGGCTTTGGGGATGGCATACAGCCAGAACGCAGCAGGAGACGAGCCGGCATGGGCAGGAATGCGCTAAAAGAAATACGGGAATCGCTACTGATAAGCAAGGCCGAACTTGCGAGAAAGGCCCGTGTCTCACCCATAACCATTGATAGAATTGAAAAGGGAAAGAATTGCCGATTGGAGACAAAGAGAAAGCTCCTCTTGGCTCTCGGCTACAGACTTACCGACAAGAACAAGATATTCGCTGACTAAAGGAGCCATATGCTTTTTGCAAAGAAAGATCACCTCATCGGCCTGGATATCGGCTCCCGGACTATCAAGCTGGGCGAGGTCGTGGAAAAAGGGGAACAACGAATCCTAAAGAAGTTCGGCATGGCCAACTTGCCGCAAGGCGCCATCGTTGAAGGACGTATTAAGGAACCCGAGGTGGTTGCCGATACTATCAAAAGCCTGGCAAGAAACTTGAACGTAAAAGAGCAGAATGTTGCAACATCGATCTCCGGCTATTCCGTAATCATCAAAAATATTGTAGTGGCGAAGATGGCGGAGGAGGAGCTCCACGATAATATCCAATATGAGGCCGAACAGTACATTCCATTCGATGTCCAAGACGTAAACATTGATTTTCACATACTTGGCGACCATGAAGCAAATCCGAATCAAATGAATGTCATGCTTGTTGCTGCCAAGCAGGAGGTCGTTAATGAACACATAGACCTTCTAGAAATGGCCGATCTCAACCCATGTGTGCTCGATGTCGACGTTTTTGTGTTGGAGAAGGTATTTGAAGACAATTACCTGCAGGAAGAAAAGAGTGTTGCGCTCGTAGATGTTGGAGCCAATAAACTCAATGTCAATATTGTTAAGAATAATGTCTCCGCATTTACCCGAGACGTGGCTATCGGCGGAGAAGAAATCACCAGAGAGATTGCCACACAGTTTTCTTGTTCCTTTGACGAGGCAGAGGATATAAAGCTGGGCAAGGATTCTGGCAAGGTGCCCAAGGAAGACCTCGATGAGATCATCTTGTCCTTTGTCTCAAACTGGTGCAGTGAAATCAGGCGGGTGACAGACTTCTACTATTCAACATATCCTGACGAGAATATTAAGCAGATCCTCTTGAGCGGAGGAGCAACTCAGACGCCGGGGTTTCTCCAGCACCTGGCGACAGAAACTTCTTGTAACGTGGAGATGTTCGATCCCTTCAGGTCTCTGGACATCAATGAAAAGGATCATGACACGAATTATCTTAAGAGCATAGCCCCTCAAGCTACTATCTGCATCGGCCTGGCATCCAGGAAGGTGGGCGACAAATGATCAGGATTAACCTTTTACCAGTTCGAGCCGCGCGCAAGAAGGAAAACATTCGTCGTCAGGTCTCCGTCTTCTGTCTGTGTCTTGTTTTTGCCTTTTGTGTAATGGCTTACCTTGCGATTTCGACGAACCGCAAGATATCCAAGCTCAACCAAGACATCGAATTGGCCCAGTCAGACCTGAAAAAATATGAGGCGATAGCCAGGCAGGTGAATAAGATTAGGAAAGAGCTTCGGAAACTCGAAGCAAAGATGGATGTTATAGTCAAGCTTGAAGCGAATCGAACCGGTCCGGTCCGCTTCATGGACGCCCTCACCAACTACGTAGTGGCAGACAAGATGTGGCTTAAGAGCCTGACGGAAAAGAACGGAACCATTAAGCTTGCAGGCGTGGCTAGCGACAACAAGACTGTTGCAGATTTCATGACTCGGCTTGAAGAATCGCCCGTTTTTGGTGGTGTTGACCTCATATCTTCAAAGCAAGTCAGACTGAAGCAGGATAAGAAGTTTAAAGAGTTTAAATTGACCTGTATGCTAAGCCGACAACCCCAGAAGAAACGGACAACTCCCTGAGGATAAATGGCAAAACCGTCACTATCAAGTTTACCTCTTGACAAAATTGCGGCGCTGACCCGTGTACAGAGGATTGCGATCTGTATCGGAACATTTCTGCTTTTTGGCGGACTGTTTTATTATCTCATCTATATGCCGCAATCCAGCCAGGTCAGTGAGCTGAAGCAAGAATTCGAGGATATCGAAATCAAGTTGACAAAAGCAAAGGCTGCTTCAAAGAACCTCAAAAAATACCAGAAACAATACAACGATGCCGAGGGGAAGTTCAGGCTTGTTCTTCGCCTTCTGCCAGACAAGAAGGAAATCCCGAGCCTCCTGGAGAGCATATCAAAATCGGGAAGGCATTCGGGCCTGGAGTTTCTGTTGTTCAAGCCGGCAAAGGAGGTTCCAAAGGGTTTCTATGCCGAGATTCCTGTAAAGATAGAGGTCGTCGGCGGATATCACAACCTGGCAATGTTTTTTGACAAAGTGTCAAGGCTCTCCAGAATCGTCAACGTCTCTGACATCAACATCAAGAAGGTGAAAGGTTCTAAAAAAGCCGAAGGAAACCTGAAGACGTCTTGTGTAGCCACAACATATAGATTCATAGAAGACGCAAAAAAGAAAACCGCAAATGGAAAGAAGAAGAAAAA
This sequence comes from Pseudomonadota bacterium, assembly GCA_015222985.1. Lineage (GTDB taxonomy): Bacteria > Desulfobacterota > Desulfobacteria > Desulfobacterales. The sequence goes on from JADFWI010000323.1 coordinate 7,014, forward strand.
GAAAAAGGGCTGATATGACTATCGCGGCCAGCGCTCGCAACTTGCTTCTTGCGGTCACGCTCATGATAGTAGCCGCAGCCGGGTGCGGAGATCAGTCAGAGTCCGAGGCTCCGCAACAGCCACCGGGATTGCGCAAGAAGATTGCCATGCCCAGAGAACCGATTGCTCAGCCGGAAAAAATACCCGCAGAACCTCGCGTGGCTGAACATGGGACCAAGCTTGCGCAGACTCCTTCCGAAAGGGCCGTGGAACCATCATTGCCTGAGAAAAAAGGCCTGATCCGGCCAAAAAAATCAGAGAGTCTAGTGCTTGCCGAAGGAATCGGAAAGAGACCCGACTTTTTTTACGATCCCAGGGGGAAACACAATCCTTTTGAGTCTCCTTTTGAAGCAGAAACTGAACGTATCGTCCCATCCAGGAGAGAGGCCAAGAAAAAGAGGCTGCCTCTCACGCCACTTCAGAGGGTGGACCTGGGCCAACTTAAACTCGTTGCTGTAATACTGGCGCCTACTGGGAATAAGGCCTTGGTGGAGGAACCTTCCGGCAAAGGCTACATAATATCTAAAGGCACATATGTTGGCACAAATTTTGGACGAGTGAAACGAGTGCTGAAAGACAGGGTCGTCGTTGAAGAGGAGGCCAAGGATTTCCTCTCGGGTAAAATGGAGCTTCAAACCACGGAATTAACGTTTCCAAAAAACGTCGGAGATGTATGAGATGACTGGCAACAAGAGAGCTGTTTGGAAAAAGAAATGGCCGTTGTTTATTCTTGGAGTTCTCCTTGTCTTTGCGGGTTGCGCTTCCGGGCCCCCCGCAAAACCGGCAGCGGCTACGCCTGAGCCAACTCCCGGCGAGAAAATAATCCACAGAATCGCTGTTTCTGAGGACACAGAAACATGCCGCGTGATCATGTATGCCAACCAACCTCTCACTTACACGGCAGTGAAGCATCAGTTTCCGCTTGGTGTCGTCCTCTATTTCCCGGACACGGCGTTAGAGGGAATTCAAGATAGCTATTCGCCACCGGACAGCACACTGATCAAGGCTATTCAGGCCTCCGAGCTGAGGAGAAAAAGGCCTTCTTCACGGATCGAGATCCGCTTAAACAGAGACGTTTCCTACGAAGTGACACGAGCAGAAAATCAGGTACTTGTCCGCCTGAGGCGGAAATCGGTTGTGGAGCCCAGCGAGGCCAAAAAGCCGGAACCGGAAGAAGCCCCTCAAATTGCCAAAAAGGTCCAACCCGAAACACGGGAGATGGCAAGAGCTGAAACCCCGGTTGAAGCTCAAGACACATCCGAAGGAAACAACAAGGCAGCCTGGGTCAACCAAATCGACTTCCAAATGCTGGAAGACGGCAAATCCCGTGTCACTGTGGGAACAACGAGAAAGATCCGATATGAAACACAGAAGCCCTCGGACAAAAGGCTCCTGTTAAAGCTCTTTAATACCAGGATTCCGGACTTTCGAAGACGCCCCCTTATTACAACGCGATTCAAGAGTGCCGTTGACCGCATTCTTCCCATACAGAGCACAAAAATGGGAGGCACGGCCGTCATCGCCATTGAACTCAGGGAAGCGGTTCCCTTTAGAGTTCATCAGAAAAAAAATGTGTGCATAGTTGACTTTGATGCCTCTTCAGTCCCCCCGAGACCCATGCCGGAAGCGGAAAAGCCCGGGTGGATCCAGGCGATGAAAGAGACGGAGGCTGAGGTCATAAGAGAAGTTACAAGGCCCCCTGAAAAACCCGTTGTAACCGAGGCAGGCAAGACTTACACGGGGGAAAAGATATCTCTTGATTTCCAGGATGCGGATATTCACAATATTTTTCGAATCCTTCATGAGGTCAGCGGAAAAAATTTCGTCATTGGCCAGGATGTCAAAGGGAGAGTCACCCTGAAACTCGCCAATGTCCCGTGGGATCAGGTTCTGGGTCTGATCCTCAAAATGAACAAGCTCGGAACAGTTGTTGAAGGCAATGTTGTCCGCATCGCAAAACTTGACACCCTGGCAAAAGAGTTCAAGGCCCTTGAGGCAAAAGTGAAGGCCGAACAGGAGGCCAAAGAACTCGAGCCTCTGGTCACGGAATATATTAAACTCAACTATGCGAATGCCTCTTCCTTGAAAACCCATTTGGATGAAGTCAAGAGTAGTCGCGGCAAGGTCACTGTTGATGAAGGCACCAACATGATTATCATCAAGGATGAACGTGAGGCCTTAGATAATGCCAAAAAGCTGATTACAGAGCTGGACGACGCCAACCAGGAAATCGCCACCCGCCAGGTATTGATAGAGGCCCGGATTGTTGAGGCAACCAGAGGTTTCACACGGGATCTCGGGGTTCAGTGGGGTGGAGATTATTACGGTACTGGCAGTGATGGAAATGCCACGACATCGGGAAGGCTTTTTGGAGGCCAGAACTATTCATCTGCCGGTCAAAACTATGCTGTCAACCTGCCCCCATCGAGTATCACAAGCGGCCTGGGCTTTACGTTCGGTAGAATAGGAGGAACTGTTCTTAACCTTGATATCAGACTGCTGGCCATGGAAGAGCAGGGAAGAGGCAGGACCGTATCCGCTCCGAAGATTCTCACGCTGGATAATAAAAAGGCAACCATAAAGCAGGTGACCAAGATCCCTTTTCAGGTCATAGAAGATAACACAACCAGCATCAAGACCGAAGAGGCTGGGATCGAACTGAGCGTAACACCTCAAATCACGAGAGACAACCGCATCCGTATGGAAATCTATGCTGAGAAGGGCGCGCCTGATTGGTCCAATACGGTTGCAGGCAACCCTGCTATTGATACAAACCTGGCAGAAACAGAACTCTTTGTTAACGATGGACAGACAATCGTAATCGGGGGAATTCTGACCACTACTGACACAGTGTCTGAGGCGCGTGTCCCCTGGCTTTCAAAGGTTCCCTTTTTCGGCTGGCTTTTTAAGCAAAGGAAAACTGTCAAGAACAACGAAGAATTGCTGATTTTTATCACACCCAAGATCATCAGGCTTGAGGAGACATCAGGGCCGGAGTCCTAGATGAGCGCTAGATACGTTTCAAAAACCGTTTCTTTTTTTCTTGTGGTCTTCATTGCCCTGTGGCTGGTCCCTGTGGATTCACACGCGCAGGACTATCAACTCAAGACCCACAAGCTCGATTCCGGGCTCTATTATACGATCCAAAAGGGAGATACGCTTTGGGATCTCTCCGAACATTTTTTTGACTCCCCCTGGGTCTGGCCTGATCTCTGGCAAAAAAACAAAGAAATTCCCAACCCACACTGGATCTATCCGGGAAACCGGATTCGTATTTTCAACCGCGAGGCGATGGAGATGGTTTCCGAGGCAAGTCCCAGACTTGAACCCGCGCCTGAGGTTCCCAAGGAAAAAAAGCCGTCGTACTACCTCTATCCCCCCATTGACAGCATAGGTTTCATAAGAAAAGAGCCTTATCCCCCCTCGGGCGCCATCTTCAGAGTCAAGGAAGACAAGGTCATGATCAGTGAGGGTGACTTGATCTATGTACGACCCACGGGAAAGACTGCTTTCAGGTCCGGGGATCGCTTCACCGTTTTTCGGACGCTGGAAACCGTGAAGGACCAGGAAACCAAAACGCCTGTTGGAATTCAGCACTATGTAGTGGGCGTGATTGAAATTACTGACGTAGAGGCAAAATATTCTACGGCCAGGGTCCTTGAATCCTTCCGGCATATTGAAATCAATGACCTACTAATGCCATACAAAGCACGATCGCCAAAGATTATGCTCACTGAGAGCAAGAAGGGAATTAATAGCAAGGTCTTAGTCTCTGAGGAAAACCAGAGCATCTTCGGTGATCAGGACGTTGTCTTTGTTGACATGGGGCGCAAGAACGGCATCAAGGTGGGACAATCATACAGTATTTACTATCAGGACAAGGAATACCTCGACCCAAAGGGAAAAGAAGAAGTGCTGCTTTCACCCGTCGATTTTGCCAAAATTCTTATCCTTCATACCGAAGAGACAACTGCTACGGCCCTGGTAACCATGGCTGACAAGGACATAGAACCCGGGGCAAAACTCCGCACACCGCCTTTTTAGTCATTGGTCCAAACGTCTAATACGAATCCCTCAATACCCCAATTTCTCAATTCCTCAATATTCCTGCAATCTCCTGATCTCTGCCAGGGCGCTGTCAGCGAGTGGGGAGTCCGGTACAAGCGCAACAACTTTTTTGAAAGCTGCCATGGCCTTTCCTGTGTCGTATCTTCCAGTGTAGGCTAACCCCAGATCATACTGGGCGGGGGCAAAGCCGGGGGCATACTTAACAGCCTTTTCCAAGGAACGAACAGCAGCCTCATAGTCGCCCAAGTCCAGATAAGTCAAGCCCAAGCCCCGGTGTGCATTTGCAAAACGCCGGTTGTCTTCAAGGGCCTTCTTGTAAAAGTCTATGGCCAGTTCGTAGCTTTTTTTCCCCCGGTATGCGTCACCCAGGTTGTTCAGGGCAAAATAGGAAGTGGCATAGAGCAGATTGGCCCGGGCCTTGTTGAAACATGATATGGCCTTGTCCCATTCCTTCAATCTCAAATAAACAGTACCCATGCTATTGAAGGCTTCTGAATAGTCAGGCTTGAGATCCACGGCCTTGTCAAAATGGCTAATGGCCAGCTCGAATTCTTCTTTTGCAAAATAGGCCAGTCCTAGAGCATAGTGGAGATAGGGATCCTTGTCGTAGAGCTTTTCTGCCCTTAGCAATTCTCCCAGGGCTGCGCTGACATTGCCCTCTCCCAGGTATCCCTCGCCAATTGTCCTTGCGACTTCAGCCTTGTCTTTGCGTATGGCCAGATTTGACGCGCATGAGACTGAGGCCAAGCAAATAGTCAGAAACGCCAAATACAATACGAACCGTCTATTCATATCTTAGCTCCTTGTGGTGGTCATCTGTCACTGGTTATTTCACGTCGACCAGCGAAACAATGAGTATGACCTTTATTTCTCACTGCCCTGATGGATCGAATCCTTTATCTTCAAAACCTCGATTTGCTGTTCACTCAAGAAATCAAGTAGCTTCGAGTGCAGCGGCGCCTGGACCAACAAGGCCCTCTTCTCCCTCCCGTGTGAAATCAGGAATCCCGCAATAGTAAGAGAAGTAGTCTTGGCGAGCTTTCGGTTTGCGGCAAACAAAACCGGGGCCTCGGTATAGGAAGACCCCATCGCCTCAAGGACATTTTTTGCAATAGTCAGCAAGTCATCATCCGGCTGAATCGATAGGACATTCAACCCTCCTGCTTGAATGGCAGATTTCGCGTCACCGTAAAAGGTCCCGAAATCGACCACGATATCCAGACCGTCTCCTCCGTATATCAGATTGGCAGTTGTCTGAACCTGAAAGCCGGCATAATCAAAAGACAAGGGGACTCCGGGCTCATAGGAATATCCTATTGTCCTGACAAGTCCTGACACAAAGGCCTCCTGGCCTGATCCATCTATGGTAGAGACGGCGAACTCTTCCGACTCCTTGTCCTGCAAAGATGGCCTCTCGTTCTCCACACTTGCTGTTGTCAGTATGTCAATAACCCGGATATTCTCTTTTGCAAGATATTCAACAACTAAACTTGAGGAGTACTCTTCAGGAGTCTCTATTAGCGTTATGCAGTGATATTTGGGTCGCATCCCCCTTTCGGTCTCTTGAGGGAAAACCCAATCACCTCGCAAGGTGACCAGAACACCATCATCCAGTGCCGGAAGGTCGAGAACCTTCTGAACTCTTTCGCCCAACATGGCACGGAACACCTTATCCAGCACCACGGCATCTGCCTCTTGGGCATCTGCGTGAATAATCAACAGCCCTTCCCAAGAAGCGCGTATGGCTTCCTCTGTGTCGTGCGCAAGCTTGACTCCCGTTTCAAACAGAAGATGGCGTCCGTTCTTCAGTTCGATGACCGGAAAGGCAGCAAGGTCCAGTGCGATATCGCTCCGGTCCTTTCCCGGGAAGTAACATCGACCAGAAGCCAACAGCTTGCCGCCAAGCTCGTCTGCTATTCTGGAAACAACTTCCTGCCACCCAGGTACGGGTGTCGTCTTGCCAGGACTGACTAGACTGACATCCTTTTCTGGTGACACGCCCTGAGACCTCGAACCAGTCTCGATTGATGCCGCTGTCTTATCCGGGGATGGCGTCGACTCTGTCGGTTCGACTTTGGCTTCAATTTCATCACCATTTAGCGACTGATCAGTGAGGTCTTCCTCGGTGGGAACCTTACCGGGCTCCGTAACCGGTGAATCTTGAATAGCTAAGGTGGCTACAATCTCCTCTGCCGGCGGTGTCTCAGTTGGCAAGAGAGCGGCAGGCTTCGGGAGCATAGCTGTGGCCTGAGCAACTTCATCACCGGTCTTCGTCTTGGCAGGCATTTCTTCTTCGCGGGCTGCCGGCTCAGGCTGTGTGACAGATGTGTCTTCAGTATCTGACTTTGTTATCTCTTCTTCAGTTGGCTGCGTCTCGACAGACAATGCAACAGCAGGTTTCGGACGTGCCGTTCTTGTCTCATCCTCATCCCGACTTGCTATCTGAACAGGCAGATCTTCTCCGGGAGGCGCAGAATCAGGTGTTGTGGCAGGAGGTTCTTGGGAAGACAACTCGGGAATCCGTATGGCCTGGCCGGGGTAAATAAGATCCAAATTCTTGATACGTGGGTTGAGACGCCTGAAGGTCTGGAAGTAGGCCCTGGAAAGCCGATCCCACCGTACCCCGAGGTAAGCTGTCACTATCTTGGACAAACACTCGCCTGCGCGGACATTGCGGCTTTTGTAAAGCACATCCGGTATGATGGGAATAGTGATATAGCGAGGCCCCGCTTCTGCGTGGCCTTCCTTGGCCCCTATCTCCTTCAGAGGGACCAAGATATTCTGGTTCGGATAGATCTTGTTCACATCTTTGATGTGAGGGTTAAGATCTTTCAGGATCGCGACAAACCTCGGGAAATCGTCTTCTGCAATGCGTCCCTTGCGACGGAGGATATCCCAGACGTGGTCATCCTTCTGAACCGTATAAGAATCGCACACAATATCCCACGCCCCGTACCTGTTGATGACATAGATCTTGTACGGCTTTGCTCCCCACGCC
>JADFWI010000324.1 GCA_015222985.1 Pseudomonadota bacterium
ACGGCGGGAACCGTTAGTCTGGAAAGTCTAGCAGTTGTTCCAGACATACAGGGACAACTCCGCGCCAACGCGGAAGCATTTCTTGGCAGCAAGATCATTGGATGTGAAGGTCCCACCGAAGTCGGTTGTCTGCGGGCTTACGATGTTTATTGCTTCGATGAAAACAACCCTCCTGTATGGAGCCTCGCGACATCTTATTTGAACTGCGGTGGGGCGAGCCGCATAAAACCGGTGTGTGACCAGCTCATTGCTCTTGGCTATCACACAGCCGTCTTGTGCGATAACGATGCGCCCAATCAATTCACTGCCGCAGATATTCAAGGCCTCCGGGATGCTGGCGCTCATATCTGCCAATGGGATAACGGCAACTCAACAGAGAGCCAAATCTTTGTTGATTTGCCGTGGCAAAATATCCCGGCATTGCTTGATACCATTTGTGGTAGTCACGATACCATAGAGCATGCGACTGTCATTGACAGCATTGCTAAGGAACCTCGAGTTCAGGCTCTAAATCTTGATAATGATCCTGCTCTCTGGCCGGAAAGCCCTGTATTGAGGCAGGTGATGGGAGATTTGGCGAACAAAGGCAAGTGGATTAAGCGCATCGACTACGCCGAAAAGGTGTGTGCTTTCGCACTTCCGCTCTTGCCAGAGGCAAGCATCCTAAAATCTCGGCTTGCTGCGCTGTGGTCTTGGATACAAAGAAATGAGTGATGAAGTTTATCAAGCGATAGCGCAAGCCTCGTCAGGATTCGTAGAATCTCCTGCGGGTTGCGGAAAGACTGAGGCCATTGTCAGGACGGTCGGTACATATTGCAATGGCCGCCAGCTCATTCTGACGCACACACATGCTGGGGTAGACGCTTTACGGCAAAGATTCCGCCAGCATTCCGTTCCGACGGCCAAGTATTACGTTGACACGATCGCCGGCTGGTCTTGGGGCTGGGTCAGGAAATATCCAGGCAATGCGGGCTACACTGGATCTACAGAAATCGCGCAGTGGAACGATGTGTATGCTGCTATGACGATGCTTCTACAAAAGGACTTCGTGAAGCTCGGCGTTCTTAACTCTTACACCGGGATCATTGTTGACGAGTATCAGGACTGTACAGTCCCGATGCACCAACTGATCGTACAGCTCAAATCGCTTCTTCCTTGCCGCATTCTGGGCGACGATTTACAGGGTATCTTCGGGTTCCGCGATGACCCTCTTATTGGCTGGTGCGATGTAACGGGCGAGTTTGCCAACGACCTTGGCGCGTTGGAAACTCCGCACAGATGGATAAAGGCTGAGAATGAGGCGCTGGGGCGCTGGCTTTTAAACACTCGGTCTGATTTTCGGCAGGAGCAGGAGCCTGATTACCGGGGCTCCCCCATAGATATACGCAAAATTAGATACGCCGATCTCGGCCCTCTGCTTGTGCGTCTTACTTATGAGAAGCAGGGCAGGATATGCGTGATCGGCCCCAAAGCGAGACCCTTGGCTACCGGAATCGAAACTACCCTTGTAAATAAGAACTACCGTATTTTGGAGCCTAACGATCTCTCGGCTTTACGTTCTCTGATTATTCAGCTTTCTGATGGATCGCCCAGCGAGAAAGCCGATGCTGCCTTCCATTTTCTGACCAGAGCGCACGGAGGGCTATCAGGCGATGACAAGACTTTTGTCGAGAAGATTCTTAGAGGCGAAAATCAGCGACCACGGCGAGCGGATAGACGGCTGCTGTGTGATAAGTATAATTCCGGGACTACCCCACAATTAGTCTTCGACCTACTCGAATATACCGAGCGAATTGGTGGAACATCATGCAAGCTAACGGAATCGATCAGCGCGCTGAAATGCATCGTAGAAGAATATCGTGATACAGGCACCGATCTAAAGACCTTGTACGCCGATGAAATCGGGAAAAGAAAATATCAAAGCCGTAGCAACGTCTATCGTTGCATCGGGAGCACCTTACTGGTTAAAGGCCTCGAATTCGACCACTCCATAGTTCTTCGTGGCTCTGACTGGCAGCGAAGCTGGGGTAACCACAAAGACCTATACGTCGCACTAACCCGAGGTTCCAAGACGACGACCCTAATGGAACTGACAGCCTAACTAATATTTAATGGACGGTCATAAATAGAACAAATGAAGCAATAAAATAAATTATAACTAATTAATGCACCGGATTTTTCTTACGCTGGCGCTCCAGAAAAAACCGGTGATTACACTGTTCGGGCGTGCTGCGCACGCCCGAATGCGGAGCTGAGCTATCGCTCCCTACCGCTCCGCATTCGGCACTGATTACTCTATGGGGGAAACATGAAAAGAAAAAAAACAGTTGAAGTCTTGGTGGGTAATGTTGGTATCGGTGGA
>JADFWI010000325.1 GCA_015222985.1 Pseudomonadota bacterium
CCTTTTCCCACTGAGAAATGATTGGTGCCAGTATGCTTGAAAGATCGAGGTTGAACTGATGGGAAAGCTCTTTGATATCACAGTAGCCGAGTTCCATCTGGTAGGAGATATCTCTAAAGAGAAGATCTCGTTCGGGCCGTTTTGTGCCAAAAGAAAGCGGCTTCTGCCCGGCCTTAATACTATCGAAATAGTTTTCCAGGTCGCCTTCCACAAAAAAGAAATACTGCCCGAGCCAGCCGCCCGCCCCGGAGCCAAGGGGCAAACATTCGCTTCGCCCCCGAGAAAACGTATTGTAAAGGCTCCTTTCTCTGCCGGTCCGGGCCCAGTGAGTTATGGAGGGGCGTCGGTAGTGGGCAGCCTCCATGAGATCTACACCACGAACATAGTAGTCGGCCTGCTCCTTTAATGTGGCTGGTCTGGGCACAGAACCCCTTGCAATCGCCTTTTCCAAGGGGCCGCCCCTGAAAACGTTTAGCTGATAGAGATCACATCCGTCAAGCTCAAGGGAAAGAAATGTCTTGATATCCTCCTCCCAGATCTCAAGTGACTGGCCCGGCAAACCATAAATCAAATCGATAATAGAAACTGCCTTGCCCGTATTGCGAAGATACTTCAGGGTTGTGATCACCTTCTCTCTTGGTTCTCTTCGGCCCAGACGCTTTCTTATCTCTGTATCAAAAGTCTGGGCTCCAAGAGAAAAGCGATTGATGCCGGCGTTCAAAGCAACATCGATCTTTTCTGTTGAAAAATTGTGGATCCGCCCTTCAAGGGTGATCTCACAATCATTGGAAAGTGGAAAAAGCGCTGTTACGGAAGACACCACTTTGGCAAGTGATTTTCCCGGCAGCGCTGTTGGCGTGCCCCCTCCGAAATATACTGCCTGAAAAGGATGAGCCTCGACAAAAGGGGCCATGGCCGTGAGCTCCATCTCCTTGACAAGGGCATCTGCGTATTGCTCACCCAGGTCCGAACGATAGGCGTTTTGAAAGAAGCCGCAGTACAGACAATGCCCTTCACAAAAAGGGATGTGCACATAGATCGTCCGTGCGGGAAGCCCCTCTTTGCTGGACATGACTTGTGTCCAGCATGCAGGCAACTCCTCGCGGCTGATCGTTTCGCTCTTGGGCATGGCGTGGACGGCCGTTTTACGATCAAAAGCATCATGAAGAGGATCACCCGTCTCGTTTGCGAGGAAACGCCTCTCATCGGTAAGATGCATGGTTTGACGTCTGTTGACACCCACATTGAGATCTGACTCTTTGTCGACCCTCCTGTGAGATCCTCCTCCCATGAAGGCATCCCTGGCCTCTTCCAGGATCTCTATTGTTACTGTGGCCAGCCCCCTGCTTCGCGCATGAGCCTCCACCGCCTCTTTGGCCATATTCTGAACAAATGGAGGAGCTTCTTTCAGGCCCTCCCTGGCTTCCGGCGTCCAGTCCATAATTAGAATCCTCCCTCCAGCCTCGCCAGGACTTTCTCGACGAATTCCCAGACTTCTGGCTTACTCATCATAGTCTTGTACGGAACCTCTGTTATGTTGCGTTTAAGGATCTTGCCATAGAATACCTTGAGAAGTCGATAATCCGTTTCCGTGAGCTTTTTCGGATTGATCTCCCCGGACAGAAGCCCCGCGTAAACAGGAGGAAATCCCTTCATCAGTTCGAGGAGCGAATTGAGATAGTGCCAGCCGCCATAAAATTTCCCCTCTGGCACATAGACGCCTTTCGTATCAAGGCAGACCGCAAAAAGGACTATCCTTTTGTTCTTCAGGGAATCCACGTTCTTTCGGGCATATGAGATAATCTCTTTGCTCACCCCTTCATCGTAAACACCACCACCCAGAAAGATCAGTTCGTACCCCTCCGGCCCAGGAGCCCTGTCCACTGGGTAGACATCCACAGTCCCCCAAGGCAGGCGGTCCGCAATCCAACGCCCGATCGTAAGAGTAGAACCATAACGGCTTGCGCACACAATCAAAGTTTTCAATTTCAAATCTCCATATTTAATGGGAGTCGTAGTTGATAACCACAGGCTTCTTCTATGAGTTCAAGATCATGGGTTATCACCAGAACGCACACGCCGAGGCCGGCGAGTTGTTTCAGCTTATCTGAAATAATCTTCATGTTCAAACCGTCGAGGCCGCTTGTAGGCTCATCCAGAATCAAAACATCAGGGTTCTTGATCATACCGCAAGCAATGACGAGTCTTTGCTTCTGGCCAGCGGATAAAGACTGGGGGTGACGAAGGGCCAGCTCATCAAGATTGAAATGCTGCATGATTTCTCGAACTCTTCTGTTTCTTTCGGACTCTGGCAAACCCTTGGCCGCAATTTCAAGTTCAGCCCTAACAGTCTTCATGTGCAATTGATGATCGGTGTTCTGAAGGACAATGCTCCCCTTCTTCAGCAGCGCCCTGGGCTTCAACACAGCTCCATTCATACGAATATCGCCCGAATGCATCCTGGTCAGGCCTGTCAGCAAACGGGCAAAGGTGGTTTTGCCGGCTCCGTTTTCCCCGACAATGGCAACAACTTCCCCAACCGGCAACGTGATGTATGCGTGGTCAAACAGGAGACGTTTGTTCCTGTAAGCAAAAGTCAAATCAGCAATTTCAATTGCCGTTGTGTCGGCTTCTCTCACATGTGGCAGATCTTTTCTGGAGTCCCTGATTTGAGTCTTGCGCAGACCATGATTGACCCGTTTTGTATCATTTTCCAATATCGAGAAATCGCCGGACTCAACAATCCGTCCCCCCTGAAGAACAAACACGCTGTCTATTAATCCGGACAGCCAGTAAAGCCTGTGGTCAACAACAACAATCGTTATTCCTTGTTCTTTCAACTTGTCAAGCGTCGTGGCGAGTTCGGCTGTGGCTTCAGGGTCAAGGTTTGCTGACGGTTCATCCAGGATAATTATTCCGGGTTTCAAAGAAACGATTGAAGCAAGCGCTACTTTCTGCTTTTCTCCTTCTGACAGATCAAAGATGGCAGAATCAACAACCCTTTCCAGAAAAAATCGGTCAACGACTTCCTCTATCGTTTTCTTTATTTTGTCAGGGCCAACCCCCCTGCATTCATGGGCAAATGCCAGTTCGTCTTCAACGCTTAGGGCAAAAAACTGCTGTTCGGCGTCTTGAAACAGCGTGCCAACGTCGTCTGCGATTCTGTTGATGTCGCGCGTCGCATTATCATGGCCGTTAACCAGGACCTGCCCGCTGACCTGTCCGTGATAGTAGTGGGGGGCAAGACCATTAATGAGCCGGATCAAAGTCGATTTTCCAGAGCCACTCACGCCCGTGAACAGGACTGCCTCACCTTCGCTGATTGCAAAAGATACCGAGTCCAGAGCCTTTTGGGTCTGAAAAGGATATTGATAGGAGACATTCTCAAATCTAATCACTGTTAAGTCCGAGAGGAGTTACAGGATTTGGTGGATATTCGCTAGTCAGCTTGTCCGCCCAATACGGATTGGTTGACCGTTCAGTTGTCAAATGGTTCGGCACCACTTGACTATTCAATTGTTGCGGGCTCGCGGGCCAACGGGCAAACAGGCTAACCCAATCTTTGCTAAAAGAGCTTATCATGGTATTCAAACAGACAAGCCCCGCACAGCAGTGTTGTTGCGACGCCACCGGCACAATAATCCGCAAGCGAAAGCGCAGTCGTCTTATAGTAAGATATCTTCTCCGAATAGCCCAACCCTTTCAGTTCAGCAGCGATTGCCAGTTCGTCAGAAGACCGCAGGGCTCTCACAACAATCGGCACGAAGAGTAATCTCATAGTCAGTAACGGATGAAAAGTTATCGTGAGGGGATTGATATGATAGCCTCTGATTTTCAGACTCTCGCTTATTTGCTTTATGTCAACGATAAAGCTCGGGATAAACCGGATCATGACTGCTGCCGGCAAGTAAATAACAAGTGGCAAACGCAATGTCTTTAGGGCAGCAAGGATAGATTGCACACGTGAGGAAAGCGCAAGGGCCAGAATGACGTTAACAAGGATCATAACCCTGAGAAAGGGACTGAAGAAGAGTTGAATCTCCATCTTTCCCATCTCCGGCATGACCACGGTCATGATTTTGACGCAAAAGGCGGCCATCAGTCCCATGACCAGAATAGCCCCATACGAGACAAATACAACAACTAATCGTTTGTGCAAAAGGGCATAAACCATGCTCGCCACTGCGAGGATAGACAAGGGGTAAATCCCTTCAAGAAACAGAGCAACGATGGAGCTCAATGCACAGATCGCCATCTTGGTCCGAACATCCAGCCTCTGAATAATACCCGGGTCATTGGATATCTTGCTATTCTCTGACAATACCGGCATGTCTGAGTTCCTTCACAAAAAGAAGACCGCTTCCCAGGCCCAGGAGGCAGCCCGTATAGCCTATTGCCACAATAATTGCAGCCATGATCAGGAGTCTGGGTTCTTCCCTGACTGTCAGATAGGAATAGCCCAAAGAGATCGCCCTGGACAAAAGATCAAACAACCCAACACCCAAGACAAGCGCCCAGGCCCTCTTATACCCTCCGGTCATCATGATGAAGCCATCACCGACTATACCTGCAATCAACATGCCTGGCAAGGCCATCACGTTGCCACCCAGAAACAAGAGGGAAACCAGGCTATTGATCAACGCATACAAGGTGAGGACGCCAAACTTTCTGACCTTATAGACAAGGACAATCAACAGCGATGTGGCAACAATGTTCTTCAAAACAAGAGAAACCGGATTCATCCCACCGCCTGCTATGGCAATCAGCAGGCTTGCCACTTTTGTCAATGCCGCAAAAGTCCCGATTACGATCAATTCTCGTGTTTGCCAGTAGCGCTTCTTTCTGACCGGATTACTCATCCTGTATCTCGCAAGCCAGCGTGGTAAATACTCTGTTCATCTCGTGCAAACGTGGCCTGGCTCCCCCATTATTCCACTAACTCGCTAACGCGAGTCTCTCCTTCAAAGCAAGAAATTTTTCCTTTTGATTACGAAACAAACACGTTCAAACTAGCTTCAACGACGAGACCCTTCAGTTCAACGGCTCCCTGGTAGAAGTCACCCCTGTAATCTTCTCAGGTTTCATTCTAAAAAGGGGAGATTTCTTCCTTTTATCCATAAACTTCCCCTTATGCCCGTGATATGCCCCCTCTGGCAGGTTCAATTTCCTTTCCAGCAGATCCCATGCCCTGCCAATTGCTTCCCGATCATCAACAAACTCTCCTGTGCCAAAACATGAGACTGCCTGAAACTCCTTGCATAACTCATCCGCCCGGCACATCTTCAGGCACACATTGGGACCGTGTCTTATGTTCCTTGCGGTCGCTCCTCTTGGATTTATGAGTCCGCATATGTAGCCGTCCATGAGAAAATAGGTAAATTCAATGGCATAAGGCTTGCCCTCCGGATCTACCGTACAGAGTGTTGCCCACGCATGTTTGTTGATGAGATTCCTCATCTCTTTTTGCTTCATTTTTCTCATTTGAAGATCGCGACCGTGCAAGTAGTTGTCAACAATGCCATCAAAGTCTCTGATAAGTCAATTCCCGGAAGTTCCCCAGTTTTCTTCAATCTTCTGCGACTTGCAAGAAAAAGCGGCCCGTTTGTCTGTCCGATGTGCAGATTCTCCACGGCAACTCACTATATGGCCCTGCGCTATTGGCCCATTGATCTCGTCTTAGCGGTTGTTGCTTGAGTTTGTGCGGACACTCAGAACAATCCCAGTTCTGCCAGTAACGTTTGGCCGCGTGATCGAGGCAAGCGCCATAAAAGGGGCAGTAGATGTTCTTGTTACCTGACCTGTGGGCAGGTTTTGGTCTTGGCTTCATGAAGCTTTCTCCTCATCCTGGTTCATCTATGTCAATACGGTGCATTACCTATTTGTCAATTTCTGTATCAACTGCCTGATGGCATAAGTAATCAAAGGTTTTTTTTGTCTCTCACTGAGCGCGCAGAGCCACAGAGTTCCTGAGTAGATGTAGCGGGTGGTCTCGACGCCTCGAACCGCTTCAAGCCTGTTGCCCCTTCCGTTATAGGCGTATTGAGCGGAGGCGCTGCCGGAGATGCCCACCAGGCGGTGTTCGTAGTGAACGGTGCAGCCGCAAAAGGTTATTTAATTGTCAAAGAGCGATCAATTAGGATCCCGGTGGGCCGAGCCCATCCTACCGGGCTGACCCTACATGGCTAAGGATAGCAACAATGCTTATTACAACACCAACTACCGTTATGATTCCACCTAGAAATTTCAGTCTTCTTGAAGTTGCAAGGGGAACTACACGAAAAGGGATAATAATACGCTGAAGGTTATACAAGTAAGAAAGAATATTGCTAGCCAGTATATGCAGCAGGCCAAACAGGATTGCAATAATTCCAGGTTGAATACTTTCATCAATAGCATTATTCAGAAAAACATGCTTTGCCTTGAGTTCAAAAACAATGAATAATAGAATAAAGATTGGAATGTAGATGATTTCGACAAGTCTCTTTCTCGGAAAATTTAGGATCTGGTTCTCATCTTCAACCCTTTTTGCATTTTGATGCATCATTGAGGTATATATCCTTATTTGTGGTTAGAATCTCTTCCCATTAGCATTTGAAGAAGGTTCACTTACACTACCATATCCAAAAGTAGGAGGTAAACTCAAGCCAACATGAGTTGTAACTCCTTTTACTCCCCCCGGACCCAGTTCTAAACCCACACCGACATTCCTGGCTCCGATCCCGACTTCAGCATCTCCTTTATTACCAATGGTTATGTCGACAGAGGCACCTAATAGCGTTGAGGATCTCCCTGTTGTAGCTCCTGATTGTGTGTTGTAAGAATAATCCTTAGTTAATACGGATACAGTCCCCCCCAAGTACTATTGGAATATTTGATTCAGGGTGATGGTTTACGTAGGCATTATAGCCGTAAAATTGACCGTAAGCATCATACATATCCATTAACCCCCACGGATCAATCAGCAGTATCGGATTATTTGAGGCGTAAACATAAAGATTAACATCCCCACCCGCAAAGCCCAAGGGATCTGGTTGCAAAAACCGGCCCAGAGTCGGGTCATAATAGCGTGCTCGCATAAAATACAACCCGTTCGGTTCGGCCATCACCCCATGCTGGCCTACAAACTTGAACGGCTGCTTGATGGTCTCCACCTGGTTGCCGAGAGCGCCAAAGGAATCGTAGCTGTACTTGTTGACGACCGTCTCGGACGCATCAGTGATCGCCATAGTGCTCCCTACTGCATTGAAGTGGTAGGTATAAAGATCATCAGTCTCTGTAATCATGGCCACAAGTCCCAGGCCATAGATGTAATACCTGGTGATGCCTGTGCCGTCCGCCTCTGCCAGAACATTGCCAGAGGCATCCAGTATATAAAGGGTTAGCTCACCGCTCCGTGTTGCCTCAAGGCGCCGGCCTGCTCCGTCATAGAAATACTCTGCGCCTTCGGCACCCAATGCAAGATTGGAGATTTCACAACTCATAGTGTCGAAATTGTGTATATAATCTACCGTATTGTTTTCTACCATATACAAGAACTGATAATCCC
>JADFWI010000326.1 GCA_015222985.1 Pseudomonadota bacterium
AGCGCCCGAACTAAGGGATGACCCGATCGAAAGATCCGGGACTGGAACGATTTTGTCCGATTGGGCGGGACAATCTTTGGCGGGATTTGCGATTTGGTTTTTTCTGATAATTGGGAGAATGGCGGGCGAACAGAAGGAGAATCGTAGAATCGTAACCCTTAAATGGCGTGTTGCTGAATATATTTTAAAGTAGATAAGGCGGGTGAAGATGCTTAAGATAAAAGAAGAGAATTTGCAGTATGTTTACCAAAATATCGAGAAAGGGGGGCGACCTTCTGGAAAAACGGAAAAAAAGGGACGGTGATTATGAATAACCAGAACAATCAATCTATGACCGAGATGGTTCAAAAGATCAACAAACTCGCAGTGACACGGCAGCAGCTTGCACGTCAGGCAGAACCGCAATACTCTTTTGAAGTTGAGACACTCTTACGAGATCAATGCCGTGACCCCCCACGCATCGAATGCCTGCTTGACGGAATGCTCGATTTTTGTTTCGATGATGGGATGTTGCATTTATATAAGAATCTCTGCCGCTATTACTTTAAAATGGACCCCGTGGCAACCGCTTCGTATGTCTACGCCTATCGTGAAATGTGGGATGAAAAGGGGGGAAGTGTGAAATGAACAAAAACAAAAAGACCACAATCAACGTCAAGGGCTCCGCCATCACCGCCCTGCTAAACGACACGGAGGTTGTGCGCATGGACGACAAGGACAAATTCATTCTATACACCGCCAGTGATGGTGCGGTAAAGGTTGAGGTTTTATATAAGGAAGAAAACATCTGGTTGACGCAGAAGATGCTGTCCGAGCTTTTCGGCGTTCAAGTCCCAGCCATCAACAAGCATTTGAAAAATATTTTCGAATCAGGCGAGCTTGTGGAAAATTCAGTTATTTCCATTTTGGAAACAACTGCTCTTGATGGCAAAAGTTACAAGACCAGATACTATAACCTTGACGCCATCATTGCTGTTGGATATCGGGTAAACAGCTATCAGGCAACGCAATTTCGTATATGGGCAACCCAGACATTGAAGGAATTTATCATCAAGGGCTTTGTGCTGGATGACGAACGACTCAAACAAGGAAATAGAGTCTTCGGCAAGGATTATTTTGACGAACTGCTGGAACGTATCCGGGAAATCCGGGCGAGCGAACGGCGGTTCTATCAGAAAATAACTGATATCTATGCCCTATCTGTAGATTACAACAAAGATGCCCCCCTGACCAAAGAGTTTTTCGCAACAGTGCAGAACAAACTTCACTGGGCAATTACCGGAAAAACCGCCGCTGAAATCATTTATGCCTCGACCGATGCCACCAAGATTTATGCGGGACTGACGAACTGGAAGCATGCACCTGATGGTAAAATATTAAAATCTGATGTAGTTGTTGCTAAGAACTACCTGAGTGAAAAACATATTAAAGAACTGAACCGTATCGTTTCCGCTTATCTGGACCTGGCTGAGAACCGCGCCGAGCGGCAGATACTAATGAACATGGATGACTGGGTAAAGTTTCTACACAATTTTCTGGAGCTTTCCAACTACCCCATCCTCGAAGACAGCGGAAAGGTCAGCGCATTAGAGGCAAAACTGAAAGCTGAACAGCAATACAAAATCTATCGACAACGACAGGATGCTGAGTACATCTCTGATTTTGATCGAGAGGTTAAAAGAATTGAAGGAAAGAAATAATCAGAAACATTGTACGGAAAAGTCCGGAATCGACTGATTTCGGTGCAGCTTTAAAAAAGAGGAAGAGCTATGATCCAGGACAGAACCCCACCCGAACCCGCCGAGATCCTCCTCTACCAGACGGAAGACTGACAGAGTCGCCTGGAAGTGAGTTTTAGCGGCGAGACCTGCTGGCTCTCGCTTACGCAGATGGCGAAGCTCTTCCAGAGGGACAAATCGGTGATCTCCCGTCACATCAAGAACGTGTTGGAAAGGCGAACTGGTATCTGATTCAGTTGTTGCAAATTTTGCAACAACTGCGGCAGACGGTAAAACGTACCGGGTCGATTATTATACCCTTGATGTCATCATCTCTGTCGGCTACCATGTAAAATCTCATCGTGGCATGCAATTCCGCATCTGGGTGACAAAGATGCTGCGTGAGTTCATAATCAAGGGCTTTGCCCTCGACGACGACCGGCTCAAGCAGGCGGGCGGTGGCAACTACTTCGAAGAGC
>JADFWI010000041.1 GCA_015222985.1 Pseudomonadota bacterium
ACACAAAACTCCAAGGCAGAGCCATCTGTCTCTTTCAGCCGTCGTAGCCGCCACGGCTACTATGGCGAAGTCGGCGACCTGGCTCAGAGGACCAGGTTTTCCATGTTAGAATAAAGAGGAAGAATGAGAGCTCTTATCGAACAGTTCATAGCCGTTTTCAAGGCCATGCCCACTCCTAAGAAGGTTACCATGGCAATTGTGCTGGCGCTTGTGGTGACCGGCTTTGCCATGATGTTCTTCTGGGCCAATCAGGTTGATTATCAAGTTCTATACGGTAATCTTTCCCAGGAAGATGCAGGTAAGATCGTATCCAAGCTAAGGGAACAGAGGATTTCATACAAGCTTAGCGGTGGAGGCGCCACGGTTTTGGTCCCAGCCGACAAGGTCTATGAATTGCGACTGGCCCTGGCCAATGACGGGTTGCCGGCAGGAGGTCATGTAGGCTTTGAGATTTTTGACCGGACGAATTTCAGCACCACCGAATTTGTCCAGAGGCTCAACTATCAAAGGGCGCTTCAAGGTGAACTGGTGAGAACCATTAACGATTTTCGAGAGGTTGAACATTGCCGCGTCCTTCTGGTCATGCCTGAAGACTCTCTGTTTGTCGAAGACAGCAACCCTCCATCGGCCTCTGTGCTGTTGAAACTCAGGTCTCCGCTTGCCCCTGATAAGGTCGCAGGGATTGTACATCTTGTGGCAAGCGCTGTGGAGGGGCTTGTGCCCGGGCAGGTTACGATCGTTGATTCTTCCGGCAAGGTGTTGTTCAAGGGGCCGAATCAGGCAGATCAGTCGGCTCTTTTGACCAGCAATAGGCTCGATTATCAACGTCAGATAGAGGCGGGGATCGCAGGGCGTATTCAGAGTATATTGGAAGGCATTGTGGGCAAAGGCAAGGCAATAGTGCGTGTCAGCGCTGACATAGACCTTGATCAGATCGATTTTAGTGAAGAGAAATATGACCCCGACAGCAGTGTGATCAGGAGCAGACAGCGCAAATCTGAGTCGTCTGAAAAAGACCGGGCAAAGGGATCGGCAGCTCGTCTTGAGACTACCAACCAGGGCACTATCCCTGTTCAGGGGACTGACGCAAGGACGCGATTTCAGAAAGACGATGAAGTCGTCAACTACGAGATAAACAGAGTCACGCGACATGTCACAAAGCCTTCTGGGGGAGTCAAGAGGCTTTCGGCAGCAGCAGCCGTGGATGGAAACTATGAAGTAGCTACGGCCGAAGATGGGTCAGAAACAAAAAAATACGTGCCAAGAAGCAAAGAAGAACTGCAGGAGCTTGAAAGGATCGTAAAAAGGGCAATGGGCTTTGATGAGGACCGCGGCGACCAGGTCTATGTAAGTTCTTTCCCACTTTCAATTTCATCTGACATAAGCGGGATCATTGAAAGGCCAGGGATAGACTGGTTGGGCCTGGCGCGTCAGTACTCCAAGACAGCGCTTAATTTCGCGCTGGTCATCCTGGTTTTTCTGTTTGTGGTTCGACCGCTCCTGAGATCAGTCAAAGAAATCGGCACGATTGGTGAGAGCGCAGAACAGTTGCCTGCTTTGGAAGGGGAATCAGGAACAACTCCCTTGCCGGAGGGGCGATCCGAATCGGCTGCGTTGCCTGAACCCAAGGATAAAAGCATACGGGAGCGGACAATGAGGCTGGCACGAGACAATGCGGAAAGAACCGAACAATTGCTCAGGGGTTGGTTGCGCGAGGAAAAGTAATGGCACAGAGTGATACTTTAGATGCTCGACAATTGACGGGACCACAGAAGGCAGCAGTCTTTCTTATGATCATGGGAGAAAAGTTTACCTCAGAAATGCTAAAGAAGATGGATGAAGAAGAGGTTGGCACGCTTGCCTCTCATATGTCGGTTATCGAATACGTCCCTCCTGATGTCATGAGAAACGTTCTAACAGAGTTTGCAGATAATATTGAAACCAATCAATTAGTAATCAAAGGAGATGCTTTTTTAAAGACTCTCATGGATCTTGGCCTGGACAAGGAAAAGGCCGACACCATTTACAAGGAAATCGAAAGAGGCAAAAAGAACGCCCCCTTCAATTATCTTGAGGCGATGGATACCAAGGACCTTATAAATCTCATTAAAGGGGAACATCCTCAAACAATTGCCTTGATACTGGTTCATCTGAGTTCGGGGAGGGCTGCCGAAATCCTGAATAGCTTGCCAAGCGAGACGCAGGGTAACTTGGCAATGAGAATCGCGGAAATCAATCGCGTGCCCAAGGAAGTCATCAAGGAAGTAGACGACGCACTCAGAAAGGAGCTTGTGAGCCGAGGCGACGCAGAGGGTGGGAAGAAAATCGGCGGAGTTGGCGCCCTTGCCGATATGCTGAATGAAGTCGACAGAGAGACCGAAGAAAACGTGCTGAGTGCAATTGAAGAAGAGAGAGCGGAAATTGCCGATGAAGTCAGGCAACTGATGTTTATCTTTGAAGATCTTCTTAAGGTAGACGATCGCGGCATGCGTGAGATCTTAAAGCAGGTGGAGAGTCAGCAACTAAGCATAGCGCTGAAGACTGCCTCAGAAGAAATGAGGGAGAAGATCTTTGGCAATCTGTCGTCAAGGGCAGGAGAGATGCTTCGTGAGGATATGGAGGTTATGGGACCCGTGAAACTGAGCGAAGTTGAAGCGGCCCAGCAGAATATGATCCGGGTTGCCAGGGAACTTGAAGCTGAGGGGAAGGTGGTTCTCGCGAAAGGGAAAGACGATGTCCTTGTCTAGTAACACAGGGGAAACAGGGTTACACGGCGAAGCTTGGGTGGCATATCAAATGGAGTGTTTTGATGGCGCGGGTGCTTCTTCGGCCTCCAAAACTGATAGTTGCGTTTTTGAAGCCTTTTGCGACAGTGATAACGGCGAAGTTGACGTGTTTCAGTATATGTCCTCAGATGGTAGAGAAAGCGCCAAAGAGATTGCAGGCAAAGCTGCGGCAAGAGCGGAGGAGATTGTGGCTGAAGCCAAGAATAAGGCAAGCTCGATTGAACGGGATTCATACGAAAAAGGGTTTGCCCAGGGCGAGAAAGACGGCCAGGAGATGGGAACCAAGAAACTCGAGAAGGTCTTGGAACGGATCCATCAGGCCTTGCAGGAGATGGTTGCCTACAAGCAGGAGTTCATCAAACTTCACGAGAAGAAGACATTGGATCTGGTTTGCCGCATTGCCGAAAAGATCGTCCGTGGAAGAGTCAAGATAGACCGTGGCATTATTCGTGAAACCATTTTTGAGGCCTTAAACCTTGTGACAGACCGATCAGAGGTGACGGTCAAGGTCAGCCCCGAAGACATCGAATATGTAAAAGAGCTGAGACCGGAGTTTTTTGATCGCATAACGGACTTGA
Source organism: Pseudomonadota bacterium (assembly GCA_015222985.1). Lineage (GTDB taxonomy): Bacteria > Desulfobacterota > Desulfobacteria > Desulfobacterales. The sequence goes on from JADFWI010000041.1 coordinate 3,365, forward strand.
AATCCATAACAATGGAACCTGATCCCTCCATCAGTCCTGGTGGTTGTATTATGGAAACAGCCTTTGGCCATGTAGACGCCCGGCTGGAGAGCCAGTTGGAAAAGATTACAGCGGTAGTCATGCAGACCTTTGAAGAAGAGAACGCAGAAATGGTGAATCGTCAGTCGTGAACTGGAACCAATATATAGATGCCGTAAATTCCAGCCGGTGCATAACGGCCGAAGGCAGGGTTGTTAAGGTAACCGGACTTATTGCAGAAGGCCACGGTCCGGGCATGGGCGTGGGGAGTACTTGCAGTATTCGGAATGCGGAAGGGGAAGATGTGCTGGGCGAAGTGGTTGGCTTTAAGGATCGTAGAATAATGTTGATGCCCTACGGAGAAATGAGGGGGATCAGCCCGGGATGCAAGATCGTCCTTGTGCATGATCGGCCATACGTCCCGGTGGGGGATGCTTATTTGGGAAGAGTGGTGAACGGTTTTGGTGAACCTATTGATGGACGTGGCCCGATTCCTTCGAACGTTCACTATCCCCTGTACGGCCAGGTGATTAATCCTATGAACCGGCGTTGTATAGGCGAAGTGGCCGATGTGGGCATTGGCGCGCTCAATACTCTGATAACGATTGGCAAGGGGCAGCGGGTGGCAATAATGTCGGGCTCAGGTGTCGGCAAAAGTGTTCTCATGGGGATGATGGCGCGACATACGAAGGCCGATGTTAGCGTTGTTGCCATGATTGGAGAACGGGGGCGGGAAGTAAAGGACTTTGTTGAACAGACTCTCAGCCAAGAAGGGCTGCGGAAATCTATTGTTGTGGCGGTAACTTCTGATATGTCTCCGTTGATCAGAATGCGTGGGGCGCACCTGGCTACCACCCTTGCGGAATACTTCAGGGATCGGGGCATGGACGTGCTTTTGGTCATGGACTCCATTACGAGATTTGCAATGTCTTCACGCGATGTTGGCCTGGCTGTGGGAGAACCCCCCACAGTAAGAGGCTATACCCCATCATTTTTTGCCCAACTTCCCAAGCTCCTTGAGCGCGCGGGAAGCATTGAGGGCAAGGGAGCCATAACGGGCATATATACAGTTCTGGTGGAAGGCGATGATATGAATGATCCGGTTGGAGATGCAGTCCGATCGGTTGTGGACGGTCATATCGTCCTATCAAGGAACCTGGCAAATAGAGGTCATTACCCCGCCATAGACGTCCTTGCCAGTGTCAGCAGGGTCATGAGGGAGATTGTTGATCCGCAACATATGAAACTTTTCCGGAAAGTCACGGAGATCATGGCCACGTATCGTGATGCCGAAGATCTCATATCGATCGGGGCCTATGTGGATGGCAGTGACCCAAAGATCGATTATGCCAAAAAGATGATTGAAAGGATCAATGCATTTTTGAGGCAAGACATTGCTGAAGAAGTATCATTTGAGGTCGGAATCAGCAGGTTGAAGAAGTTGTTTGAAGACGTCGATCATGAAACGGTTTAAATTCAGGCTCGAACCTGTCATTCGATATAGACAATACCTTGAACGGCTCGCCCTGATAGAGCTGGCCAAGGCAAAACATGACCTTTTGCAGACCAAGAAAAGAATCCAAGAAATGCAGCAGAGCAGAAAGGGTGCCGCAACGGAGCTTGACTCTCGACAGGCAGAAGGGATGAAGGCGAGTCGATATCGAATCTATACTGACTATTTGCAAGGATTGAGTGATAGGATTGAATCCGAAAACGAACGTTTAGTCGGGATAGGCAGAACAATTAAAGAAAGGCACCAGACTGCTGAAGCCGAACGGATCAAGAAAGAGACCTTGGAGTGGGTGAGGCAAAGCGAATACACAAAGCATGTGCAAAGGATTAACCGGGCAGAACAAAAGGCGGCAGATGAACTTGTCAGCCTGAGGCGAGGGTCGTGTGAGTTTTGAGGGAAGGCAAATAGTATGAGCAGTAAACGTTCACCCATAAGATCTTATGCATTAATAATACTGTTGTGCTTTCTTATTGTCAAGTTAGGTTTGACCACCATATTTGTATGCACAAAAAACCCCGCTCTTTCGGCGCCTATTTGGGAAAGTGCTGCAGCGTTGGCAAAGGATGATAAGGCAAGCCGTACAAAGAATCGGACATCAGGGTCACCGCCAGACATGGCGAGCCAGGTGCCTCCTGATGCGCCAGACCTGACCGACCTCCAGAAGAAGATCGCCTCGCTTGAAGCCCACTTGAAAGGGATCAATCAAGATATTGACAAGTACTTCAAGGCGGGTGCGCCAAAGACCGTAATAAGTCCGGAAACCCTTGAACAGAAACGCGTTCAACTGGAGAAAGAAGGAGAACGGCTCAAAGAGGAACGGAAACGGATAGAAGCGCTGAAACAGGAACTCGATGAAAAGTTTGTCAAATTAACGAAAATACAGGATGCCATACAGAGCAAACTCGACGAAAAGAAGATACTTCAAGACAAAAGGATCAAGCACCTCATCAAGATATATACGACAATGCCTCCGAAAAAAGCTGCCGCCCTTATAGAAAAGCTTGAGATGGAAATCATTATCGCCGTGCTTTCCAAAATGAAAGGAGAAAATGTGGGGCAAATCCTCCCGTACGTGCCGCCCGAAAAAGCTGCCGCGATAAGCGAACGCCTTGCCAAACTCGATTTATGAGTATAGAATCAAATTCAGGAATTAACGGATTGCATGATTAAGCGATTGAGGGATTAGGGGATTCAGGGATTACATGAATTTCCGCCAACCCGCCTGTCGGCGAGGCAGGTTCCTGGATTCTTCAATTCTAAATTCTTCAATCCCGGTTTATCCGGGTTACGGACGTTCCATTTTTTCGATATAGATATTGAAAGTGCCCTGGGATTGGCTCGGAGTTGTTGCCTCCGGCTTGGAAGACACACCTGTACCGTAAACAACGCTTTCGTTGCCTTGTTCGTCCACAATCCTTTTTACAGGAGTGGTATGAAACAGCTTCAGAATCATTTCCTCTGAATAACCCGCTTTTTTCAGTAGCTCAATTTGCTCTGCTGAAAGGTCCGCCTTGGCAGGGTCCTTGTATCGGTCGGCCAAAATTACCCCCTCCAGCATCATATCATCCGCCCCGGATTTCTTTAGTGTTATTAGAAAAGCGGCTGTGACAGAACAGGTTTGTTCGGCAATCAGCGTTTGAATTACAGCATCGCTGATCTTTGCTTTTCTCATTCTCTCGATATCGCCCGGACTGACCAGAGAGTTCATTGCCCAAACGGCAGAACTTAGGACTATCGCCAGACCTATAGCGCCGATGAGT
>JADFWI010000327.1 GCA_015222985.1 Pseudomonadota bacterium
GCGACAATCCCTTCTCCCAAGGCGCGTTCTGGAACAGCCAACAGGACGGGGCATAGTTGCTCAGCTACGTATTGGTTGCGTCCGCAAGCAGATCGGTCTCGCCGTGCACGATTGGTACGACGGTTCCAATGGTATGCTCTTGATCGCGGAGGACTCTTTCTATCACATCGTCGGCGATTGCCTCGGCGGTGTCCGGCGGCTCTTGGTTGTCGTAACAGAAACACAGATGGTGTTCGCTGGTCCGCGCGGTCTCATGAAACTGATCTACGACCCATGCCGGACCGCCCTTCCAGAACCCTTCGTAGTTTCCACTGTCCATCAGGATCACCGTCCCGCGCTCTACACTACTTTTCAGCGTCGCGTCCATGCGCAGGCGGTGCTCGGCCGACGAGTTGGCTATGTCGTAAGCCGAGACAAGGAAGAGCGGATGCGCGGCGGCGTCAAGAAGCTCCACGTAGTACAGTGGCAACAGGTTTGTCTTCACGCTGGAGACGGAAGGGAAGAAGCAAGGTAGGTGCAGAACGGTCTGTGCTACACAAAGCTCAAATTGCCGGGATTCTGCCATGAGATCTCCCTCTACCATTCCCTATCATCCACCGTTTCCCGTCAGGCGAACATCTCGACGGCTTCATTCTTTGCGTTTTGAATACCTGTCGATGCTGCTATGTTGCCCCATCCTGACGAGCCGTGAACGTCTCCGACATATGCTTCACCGCTCACAGGAATTAACCCGCATCTGCTCATGGTTGAAATTATAGGAGATAAAAAACTTCATTTAATCCAGCCTTCCTTTTCTCCAACATTTCTCTGATTTTTTACAGTGATTAAGACAAACTATATTAAATTCAGATGGTTGTGGACGTATTTTTCCTGTGTGGCACTACGCTGTTTCCTTCTTTGCTGTTTCAAGGGCTTATGCATCTTCTTGAAGACCTCGCTCTCTTGATCCAGAAAGTAAAACGAGCGATCTTTTTTAAAATTCTTGGGATCATCCCTCTTGCCCAATTACAGCTCCTTCTGCCAGCATCCTGATTCGATCATAATCTCGATCATTAAAGGGCTTGGCGTATTCTTCTATGATTGGGATCATACGGGGATGCTTGAGACACTGATTGCGCACATTACAGTCTTTGCAGGTTGTTTTTCCGGCCACACCGATTTTTCCAACCCCGGCCAGCTCCCCTTCGCCGGCCGCCTTGATGACTGTCCCCAGTCCCTGGGGTGTGACCCAGTAGCCAAAATGACAGTGCAAGGGTTCCACCTCGATCCAATCTCCTGCCCGTAGGGTTTTACATTGCCAGGTCATGGCGCCCCTCCGGTTCATGGGTTTATGCCATAGCTGAAACTTCCCTCCCAGAATCCCGTAGATTTCAACCGCAGGGAGTCCGTGCACATGCACGTCCTGTTGGTCTTTCGGCGTAAAAAAGCTCCAGGTGAATCCCAGCCCTTGTTTTTGATAGGGAAGATAGGGGTCCGCAACACGGAGATTAAAGGCCCGCGAACCTGAATCCAGAATTTGGTTAATGTCGTTTGACCGAACGATTCGGACTCCTCCCTCGTTTTTCGAGGCCCACAGCCCTGCAAGGGCCTCCATGGAAGGTCCGACTAAGACCTCTTTCAGCAACTCGGGGTGTAAGGCGCTTATATGTTCGGCCATAGCAAGCACATTGGGCTCCTTGGCATTGGCCTGGATCTCCGATATGGTCCACCAGCTTATGTCGGACTTTACCCCTTCCAGGGCGGCCCATGCTTCCTCAGTCAAGGAAAAATCCACTGGATAAAGAAACCAGTGTTTAGGAAGACCTTCGTATCGAACTTCTATTCCTTCATTAGGGATCATCTGTAGTTCCTTTTCAGGAAAAAAACTGCCGAAGAGGAGACCGAGATCTTCCTCAAGAGGCCGAATCATAGCGGAATAGAGATCTTCCCGGGGCCGGAACTTAGTGGCAGGAAAGGTCATGCAGCCCTGCTTGCGCATCATGCAAAACCTTACATCCTCTTCCCCTTCTATTTTCTTTCGCAGCAGGCAATAAAGTACTAAAGAGGCAGGGCTTGTCTCGATTTGAGGTATAGTTTCCGAAATCGGCAAATTTCCCATAATCTTATCTTCCCTTAGAGTGAGGTTTAATCAAAATCATGATAACCTGTTATTAATTATACAGTTGACTGACACGAATATATCTATATGTCTATAGGATGGTGCTGTTTTTTCGTCAAGGGTTAAGGCGACTTACCGTGAAGGCTGGAATATGAAAATGGAGATAGACTGTTATGGCCAAATTAACTTTGGATCATCGGGTGCTGCGATACTGCCGGCAGATTATCATGGAGACTATGGATCATGTGAGAGGCAGAATGCGAGAGGAGAATCTCCCCCGGCTCAGGTGCAGGGTAGATAATCCTCATATTGAAAAGTCAGAACAAAATCTGACCAAAGTCATTGATCAGGAGACAGAGGACATGATCCTTGACCTGGTACAATTCAAATTTGCCAAGCTACCGGATATCAAGGCTTACACGTTATTTTCCGAGGAGTTGGGCGTCAGGACTTTGCCCGAAGGCGCCAACGAAGCCGAAGCGGATTTGGTGGTCTTTATTGATCCGATTGACGGCACTGAATTCGTCGAAGCGCTTCAGGGCGGCTGGTCGCTGATTGCTGTCTATGATCGGCGGGTTAATGATGTGATTGCAGCCGTGGCAGGGGATATTTTTCTGGATCGACTTTATTGGGCTTCTAAAACCGGGGTTGCCGAATGCCTGGATTTTATTACACATTCGTGGTTTAGGCTGGACGGCGGGGTTGATCCGAAAACCAGTTTGACAGGTGCGCGCGTAAATGTGCTCACCACCAAGGTGGAGCGTTATCAGGCCTTGTCCGAGCAAACCACTCTGCTGAATGCCATTCGCGAGGCAGATGGGCGTGTCAATCTCTCCTGGGGCTCAAATACAATTATCCAGGTAGCAGCAGGTTACGCGGACGTGGCAATCGAATTTGCCAAAGGGTTTGCCACCTATGACATTCTGCCGGGTCTTTATATCGCCCAGAAAGCCGGCTTGACTATTATTGACCTGAATGGAAACCTAATCACCTCTCAACTGGACCTGGATGAAGTCTTTTATGCTTTCCGGCTTGATTCGAAACAACCAAAACGAACCCCCCTTTATTGCAGCCAAGGAACCGGCACTGGCTGAGCAAGTGCTCAGACTCCTCAAGTAGAAGTGAACCACTCATGCCAGTTCTATGACTCAAAGTGCATCCTCCCCAGATAAGTTCACTACAACAGCGGAAGTAGGGAATATATTATCTAACCACAGAGATTTCAGGGGTACTGACATTTTTTGGTATGAAATAATGGACAAATTCACCATTTCTCTTGATATAGCCCATGAGAAATTGTATTGTATGATAATTCTCGAAAATGCAATGATATCAATTAATTCGAGGTAAATAGTGGCCATACATCTAAGATAGTGTATTTTTAATTGGTTTTTATTAAAAGTTAGGGGTCTTGGGGCATGTCAAACCAGAGTGTTGCTAATTCTATAACAAGCTTTGTTCATGAGTTAACTCACGGAAGACAATTCATGCCTTTTATACCTCAAGACAGACCCAAATATCATCCGATCTCTTGACAGCAAAATCCCAATCGTGATACACGATTTTCATGTCATAGGAATTGTAGAAATGGAGTTTGAGGAGATTTTGGGCCCACAATTCAGCGTTCACTGGTCAACCTGCTCCCCAATCTCTGGAAAGCGATTTCCTATCACCAAATGGTGACAGCCCCATTATGTATCATACCTTTATTTCAGTGGTTTTCTGGCCAGACCCATTCCCTCTCTCCAATAAATCGGATATGAAGAGTGCCATGAGGTTTTAGTCAAATCCCGCCATGATATTCTTCGATAATGCCTTCAGGTGTTTGCCACGCTTCGGAATGAGAATGTTGTTTAAAGATGAGGAAATCATCCTATGAACTGGTTTAAACGCCTCTTTTCCAGTCCGAAAGAGGAATTCGCTCCCGATAAACCTGCCCACGGGAACACACACAAAGAATCTGAGCCCAAGGAGAAATCTATCCGGACCGCCTTCCCTCCTGCTGCATCTCGACCACCGGCACCCCCGCCGCCCGGCGGTTCGGGAGATAACGCCTCCAGGGAACGCGTCATCCGTGTCTTCGTTTCGTCTACCTTCCGGGACATGATCGAGGATCGCAATGAACTCATGTCGCATGTCTGGCCAGCCCTGCGTCGGAATTGCCGTGGGCGTGCTGTGGAGTTTGTGGAAGTGGACCTGCGGTGGGGCGTCACTGAGGAGCAGTCACAGCGCAAGGAGACACTTCGCCACTGCCTGGCCGAGATCAGGCGCTGCCGCCCTTACTTCATCGGCCTATTGGGCGAGCGCTACGGGTGGGTTCCCGGGCCGGAAGCTTATTCACCGGCCCTGCTCGAAGAGGAACGCTGGATAGAGGGGGAGCTGGGCAAAAGGAGCGTCACCGAGTTGGAAATCCTCCACGGCGTGCTCAATGACCCCGACATGGCCCATCGTTCGTTTTTCTACTTTCGCGACTCGGCTTACGCGCAGGCGCGGGGCGGCGACTACTTGTCCGGGAGTGCCACGGACACCTACCGACAGAAGGCACTCAAGCAAAGGATCAAGGATGTCTGCAGGGACAAGATGATTCCCCTGCGCAACTATAGAGACCCGCGTGATCTGGCCTTCCTCGTCCTCGCCGACCTCAGCCGAGTCATTGACACGGAATTCCCACCCGATCAGGTATCCGACATCTGGACCCGCGAGGACCGTGAACATGAGGCCTATGCGAAAAGCCGCCGCACGGAGTTCTATGTGGGGCGTGACACTTACGTTGATCAACTCGACACATACGCCGAAAAGGGTGCCGATGGTGGCGGCCTACTTGTAATTGGCGAATCCGGTGGCGGCAAGTCAGCGCTTCTTGCCAACTGGGTCGCACGTTGGCGTAATGATCACCCAAACGACTTTGTGTTCCAGCACTATATCGGCAGCTCACCCGTAAGTGCGAGCCATCTTGACCTGATGCGCCGTCTCATGGTGGCTATAATCCGTTGGTCTGATTCGCAAGACTCCCGAGAGGAGGAGGAGATCCCTGCCAAAGCCAAGGAAATCGTGAAAGTCTTCCCTGACTACCTCAACCGCCTGGCGCTCAAGGTAAAAGAAAAAGGTGTCCACGCCGTGATCGTCTTCGATGCGCTCAATCAACTTGAAGAACGGAAACGGGGAAGATTGCTTGCCTGGCTCCCATATCGGCTATCGGGAGAACTGCGCCTTATCGTCTCCACCCTTTCCGGCGATACACTCGATGCCCTTGAGTCCCGCACATGGCCCACCCTTAGGGTCGAGCCGCTCACTGATCCGGAGCGCATTGAGCTCATTACCCAGTACCTCGCCCACTTCAGCCAGACACTCTCCGAGGCCAGTGTTTACAAGATCGCATCCGTTCCTGCCGCGTCCAGCCCTCTATATCTCAAGACCTTGCTCGACGATCTGCGGGTAACCGGCGCACACGAGCGGCTCGATGAGCAGATCGCGGACTATCTCCAGGCACAAGACATACCCACGCTCCTCGTAAAGATCTTCAACCGCTACGAACGTGACTACGAACGTGACCGTCCGCAGCTTGTACGCGATGCCCTGTCCCTTTTGTGGGCTGCCCGTCGGGGACTCACCGAGCCTGAACTGCTGGAGGTATTGAAACTTGATGGACAAAAGAGCCTGCCTGCTGCACTCTGGTCACCCGTACGCTACGCCCTGGAGGATGGGCTGGTGGACCGGGACGGTGTGCTGGCCTTTGCCCATGAACACCTGCGCATGGCCGTGGAAAAGCGTTACGTACCCGATGACTCCACTGCCAAAGTGTTGCGCTTCCGGTTGGCCAAATCCTTGTTCGGGCGCTACGGGGAAGATCTCCAAGCCGATGAAGTTCACTGGCTATCCCGCTTGGTCGATGAGGTTCCCTGGCTGCTCCGCCAAGCCGAAGCCCGCGATGATCTTCGCGCCTTGCTACCGAACATTGGCTGGTTCTTCGTGATTTCTCAACGCGACTTTGAGGAACTACTGGGCTACTGGGTCTGGCTTGGTGAGGAGAGGATAATGGGGAAGGCCTACCTGGAGACCTTTGAAGCATGGCTGAAAGAGCCGGGCCAAGTGGACGAGGAAAAGATAGCCTATACCGCCAATCGAATGGCTGTCTTTCTTTTTCACGCATCCCTCTACAATGAAGCCGAACTGCTCATGCGACGTGCACTTTTGATCGATGAGCAGCACTTCGGCCGGAACCACCCGACCGTCGCCCGAGACCTGAGCGATTTAGCTTCCTTACTCATGACTACAAACCGGTTCGCTGACGCCGAATCGCTCATGCGACGTGCACTTTTAATTTTTGAATCTAACCTCGGTCGAGAGCATCCTCACGTAGCCACTCAACTTAATAACCTCGCTACGGTACTTCTGCTTAGCAACCGGTTCGCTGACGCCGAATCGCTCATGCGACGTGCACTTTTGATCGATGAGCAGCACTTCGGCCGGAACCACCCGACCGTCGCCCGAGACCTTAACACCCTGTCTCTGCTGCTTAAGGCCACCAACCGGCTCACTGAGGCGGAACCACTCTATCGACGCGCCCTCATGATTAATGAGCAGAGCCTGGGCAAGGACCACCCGGACGTGTCCACAAACCTCAACAATCTGGCTAATCTGCTTTATACTGCCCGCCGGCTCACTGAGGCGGAACCACTTTATCGTCGTGCGCTTGTGATCGCCGAGAAGAGCCTGGGCAAGGACCACCCGGACGTGGCTATATGCCTCAATAATCTATCTAATGTGCTTTTGGACACCAACCGGCTCACTGAGGCAGAACCGTTGAGTCGACGGGGGATCGAAATTATACACCAATTGACACGTACCACAGGTCATCTGCATCCGAATACGCAGACCGGTATCACTAACTACAGATTAATACTTGAGGCGATGGGACGAAGTCCGGCGCAGATCCTATCTACCTTGCGCAAACTGGCACCGGAGTTCTTCCGGAAGTAATCGTATTCATACGATCTATGTCCCGCGACCTTTTCATTTTCTGCCCCCGGAGTTACAATCGGTAGAAGCAGATGATCTTCTCATGGAGCGTGTTCGGGCCGACTCCCATGCGTTTGCCATAAGAGCACTGGGTAGTGCTGAGGATAGAAGCCCTGCAAGGTCAGAAGTGGCGCTGCTTTTTTTGTGCATATTTCAGCCGCAAATCTTCAATCCACCTTGTCATCATAAGATAAAGAATCGATGAACGGGTAAGGCGGATCATAATTGCGAATGTCCTACAGGCCCAGGTAAACCAGGATTTTACGGATCACGTCATCCTGTTCGATAAAAGCTATAACGCGCATGCGTCCCTGGTACCTGGGGCGGGTCAAGGGATCGACTTCGTACATTTTCTGAATCAGTTGGGTCCTGCTCTCACGACTGGCAAAAGAAGCGCTGGACTCGGTAACTGACGGCACGATCTTGTCGCCTGCAGTACTGGCTCGGGCGGCACTGCAAACGAAGCGGCACGATGGAACCCATTCCTGAACAATTTTGGTCTAGCGTTTGGTACTTTTTACAATGGCGTTACAGGATCAATAGCAGCCATGAGTTGTTTAATGGTGTTGATCATCTGTTACAAAACAATGGCAGCGATACTTTGGCTGTTTTAACAATTGGTTCGAATGCTGTTGTTATAGCCTCCTATGGTGACCATGGCCTATACGCTGTTTACGATTCCATATCAACCGTTCCCTAAACTATCAACCATGCTTCTTCAATCATCATAGCTGTTAGATAATGACCACAAAGAGTTTTTCTGGCTGCTCCTAGATCTCCTTGAAAATTTCTATTACCTCAGATACGCTGATTTCCATATTCATGGCACTTCTCCTTTAGGTTTGATTTTTTTGAGTATCAAAACTATTACAAGGAACAGTGCCTTTTTTCTACTTTCCAGAATTCACACAAAATATTTTACACTACCAGGGTTTCTCTTCCATGCTCAATCTACTTCCTCCAGCCTCAAAATATGGACCCTTCCTGACGAGCTTCCAGCTACAATGATACGGGCATCATAAGCAACCATTCAGAAACACCCCCAAACACATTAAATGGGTTTGATATCATAAAAAGGTCTCTAATCTGCTGAAGTACTTTTTCGCGGTCATATACACATAATTATATGATGCCTGTTTATTGTTGTCCATCCAGTATCTTGAAATGTTGCTCTTTGATATGCTACTATTGGATTCCATGAACTCAGAATACATTAACAAACTAGACGCTGAAACTCTGGAACTTCTTGCTGAAGCCGCTCACAAGGTCTGGATGGAAGGGAAACTCCGTGATGGTTGGAAGTACGGTCCGGTCACAGACAAGGCCGGCAAAATACATAGCTGTCTCGTTCCTTATAGCCAGCTAAGCGAGGCGGACAGGAAATCAGACCGAGACATGGTCCGAGGCATCCC
>JADFWI010000328.1 GCA_015222985.1 Pseudomonadota bacterium
CTCCATCTATATAAACCATTTTGAAACGACCACTCATCTAAACTATGTGGGGCATAATCCAAAAAAAAGATACCCATGCCCTGGACTTTGACGTTACCCTGCGCCGGTAAGGCTTTTTCTTGCAACTTGTTCCAGTTTCTTATAATTTAATATCGGTCCAGCAATTCCCTTTCAGTGAACATTTCGATAGATCCTACTTTACTCTGTCTACGATTCTTTGGGCTGGAAAACAAAAACTTCCCATCTTCAAGAGGGAAGCAAAATCATGACAAAACCAAATATTATTTCGTACAAATACGCAACTACCGTTTTCTGGATCCTAGTTCTATTTGGGCTGTACGTGACCAGCCTTTACAGCTACCTGCTTTTCCACAGCATTGCTGAAATATTCAGTATCATTGTGGCCTGCGGCATCTTTATGGTCGCCTGGAATTCACGCCGTTTTCTTGATAACAACTACCTTCTTTTTGTGGGAATTGCCTATCTCTTTATTGGATTTCTAGATCTAGTTCACGCCCTTGCCTATAAGGGTATGGGTGTATTTCCGGGCTATGCTACCAATTTGCCTACTCAGCTTTGGATCGCCACCCGGTACACAGAAAGTCTCTCTCTTCTAATTGCCCCATTTTTTGTTCACCGCAAATTGAAAACCAATTTCGTGTTCATCAGCTATGTTGCAGGTGTTGCTCTCGTGCTGAGTTCCATTTTCTACCGGAGCATTTTCCCTGACTGTTTTATCGAAGGGGTGGGATTGACCCCATTCAAAAAGATCAGTGAGTATATCATCGCCCTGATTCTCTTGGCATCCATTGCTCTCCTGATTCGAAAGCGCGAGGCCTTCGACAGGGGGGTCCTGCAACTGCTGGTAGTATCCCTGATAGTGACAATTGGCTCAGAACTGGCCTTCACGTTTTACGTCCATGCCTATGGCCTTTCCAATCTGATTGGGCACTTCTTTAAGATCATTTCGTTTGTTCTCATTTACAAGGCCATCATCCAGACGGGTCTCGTCAATCCTTACAACTTGCTCTTCAGAAATCTGAAGCAAAGCGAGGAAAAGCTACGAAAAGCTCGCGATGGGCTGGAAAAACGGGTTCGGGAGCGTACTGCGGAACTAGCAATGGCGAATAAGCAATTGGGGTTGGAGATCGAAGAGCGAAAGCGGGCAGAAGAGCATATTTTTGCCCTCAGCCAACAACTGATGAAGGCGCAGGAAATTGAGCGACAAAGGCTTTCTTGTGATCTGCATGACAATCTGGCACAAGACCTTTCCACCATAAAAATCGGCCTGGACACCCTTTTCGATGATCAGCCGGACGGGTCTGCTGAAAAAAGACAAAAGGTATCCGTGCTTTCAGAAATGACAAAGAAGACCATTATGGATGTCCGGAATCTGTCTTATGACCTCCATCCCGGAGATCTGGATCAGTTGGGTCTGGTTCAGACTGTCCGCCGTTATTGCGAAGAGTTTTCTGCCAGGAACGGTCTGGAAGTTGAGTTCCTTTCGGTTGGTATGGACGACACAAACCTGGATTTTGATACCGAGATAGCCCTATACCGCTTAATGCAAGAGGGTCTGACCAACATCCAGAGGCACGCTGATGCCAGTAAGGTCACCATAAGGCTAGTCACGTCTTTCCCCAACATTATCCTTCGCATACAAGATAATGGCAAAGGGTTTCCGGTAAAAAGGCGCCTGCACGAAGCCCTGGAGGAAAAACGGATGGGACTTCGGAGTATGCAGCAGAGGGTCGCCCTTCTTAATGGTAAAATAGAGATCAAATCCCACCATGGGAAAGGTACGAAAATCGTAGTGGAGGTTCCCTATAAGGAGAAGAACAGTGGGTAAAAGGAAAACCGTCTTGATTGTTGATGATCATCCCCTTTTCAGGGAAGGACTCAAATCACTCTTAGCACGCCATTCCAGCTTCGAAGTAATCGGAGAAGCAGGAAACGGCCACGACGGACTCAAAAAGGCCAAAAAACTCATGCCCGACCTCGTAGTGATGGATATTTCCTTGCCGGATCAAAGTGGCATCGAGGTTACTAGCAAGATACGAAGCCTCTTGCCTGAGACACGCGTCATAGTGCTCAGCATGCACACCAAAATCGATTACATCACCGAGGCCTTCCGCCAAGGGGCGGCAGGGTACGTGGTTAAGGAATCGGCCACCGAAAAGCTCATGGAATGCCTTGAACTCGTATCGAAAGGTGAATATTTCGTTGACTCTTCCCTTTCCCATAGGGTGGTCAAAAGCCTCCTGGAATCAGATGAGAAGGAAAGAAAGATTACCGATGACGGATATAACACCCTGACCCCTCGCGAGCAACAGGTTATGCGCCTTCTTGCCGAGGGCCATTCCACCAAACAGATTGCCGAGAAGCTTTTCATCAGCCCAAAGACCGTTGAAAACCATAGGTCAAACATTATGAGCAAGCTTGAGGTTCACACCATCATGGAATTGGTTCGCTATGCCGCACGGCTCGGCCTGATCGACGTGGACCTCTGGAAGGGCTGAAACTGCTTTCAAAACCCTCCTGCATGAAGCATTTCTCTCACCTGGTTTTGGGATAAATCCTCATCTCTTCGGGAATTTCCCCCATCAAAATGAATCCTCACCTCTATGGACAGGTCCGATAGATAAGGCGATAGTTTCTGTAACATCTAAACAACTGAAAACCGGATGATCTACGGGATCCTGACCCGGGGATTTCCACGTCCTTAAGGCTATAGGTAGGTGATCCAAGCCCAGGCACTGAGCTCGGTTATTGGGCAGGGAGATAAATGACGAAACAAGTTGAGACACGGGAGATTCAAAAAGGTGCGCAAGAAAGGTTTGGGGGTAAAACGGAATTTCTTAGATGCAACAGAGCTAGTCAGAAGTCTTCAGCGTGCTGAAGGAAAGCCTGACTGTTTTCGCCGATTACAGGGACTTTGTGATCACCTGGATTGTGTGTGGCGAAAGTATTGCCTGGAAAATACGAATGACTCTTCGCCTGAAAGAATATAATCGCATA
>JADFWI010000329.1 GCA_015222985.1 Pseudomonadota bacterium
CAAGCGGATCAAAGCCGCCAATACAATGATCTTGATGATCACCTTACGCTCTCCTCAGTGTTTGTGGCATGCAAACGCAGAGGTCAGGGGCACAGACTTGTTAGCCATTATTATCCCTATAGTTGCATAAACAACATGGCAAAGGGTCATGAAAAGCAATAATAGTCTTCATTTGCGACCTTTTCGAGCAATTCTGTGGACTCCACTATGAATGATATCCAGAGAATCAAAAAAATTGCCATGTTGTTTACCCTCCGGGAAAGCCGAGGATACCGCATCTCCTGCGTTGTCAAGGGTTCGCGGTAAACTACTACAGCTTCACCCTTGCCGCCTTGAATCTGCGGCATCCTCGACTTTTGCAACGTCAGGGTTGAGACTTACTCACGTGTAATCTCACATTATAGTAATCTTCGATTTGGATGAATGATACGTCCGGTCCAGAGACTTGATGTTAGGGCTTGATTCTATACATCACATATGGCGCTGAGGTTATCGCAATAAGAACTACGGACCACAATCTGCCCTCAAAAATGTTGTAGTCATGGAGGAGTCTACTCCAAGGATGCTTAGCCACATAGTGACCGAAAAGAAATTCAAAAGAAACCGTCAATCCCAGCCAGATCAGGCCAACTGTAAAGGCTTGGCAGCATGATTCAAGCGGCCAGCGAAGGCTCAGAATCCAGATATATGAACCAAACAAGATGATTCCAGTCACAGACGATAGCTGATGGGCGAACAACTCGGCCAGGAATCTGCCATATCCGAACTGGCGTATGGCTCCATTTACTATCCCAATAAAAACCATGGGAATCCAAGCCAGTGTGTATTTCAGTACCATTTCTGTCCTGAGGTCCTGACTCCTCCAAATATGCGGAACTGACTATCCTGTGTGCTTCGCCAGCTGTAGTACTGTTAGCCAGACAAATTCTTATAGATTTCTAATAGATAGAAGACAATCTGTCAAGTTTTGGCGGCATTTTGTGATTAACCCAGAGGCTGAAAGGTCAATTTCAGGCGAATTGACGGGAGATTGAGGTTGGGACTGTGATGGTTATCTGTTTCTCTTTCCCAACTTCCCTTCGATCCGTCGGGCTGCCGGACGAAGTATGCATTCTGAAATGATGATTGAGTAGAATATGGTCAGAATTGACAATGGAAGATGTTATGACATCAGAACCCCCGTAAAAAGAGCAAGGTTCAAAAGAATTACGCGGTAAGGCGGTAACCTTGAGTGACTCGTTCTATTCGCCTTCGCCGAAATACCCTGCAGCTTGCTGCAGGGATGAAAAGCAAGGCAAACTACGGCGCAATTCCGCAGCTTGCTGCGGGGAGCTTCATTTCCCTGATTTTACTGTCTTCAGACCACAGTGCTTCTCAATTGGATCAAAGTATTTGTTGTTTTGCTTCCTGGGGACATCCTAGATAAGAGATGATGGATAGCCCCGGGGTAGGGACATCGTATAAACGCAACAATTAGGTACAGGATTCACTTACAGGTGAGAGACTCGCCGACACGGAGTCAAGCTATATACAGGAGAAGTCTGTCTAATGTTGGGCCACCTCCATATCTCACTGCTTTTACAGATAATTTGGGCATGCGATTTTCTTACTTGACAGGCGGAATATAGAGCCTATTTTTCCTATTCTTTTTGATCAGCAAGACTTTCCCATGCATGTTCTGCATAGCGAAAGGCACAATGGCGCGCCTGAGGCTTTATCACCCACCATTCCAGGATGGGAATCATGATTGTCAATAGCAAACAGGCGATTGTCTCTGGCAGGGCAAACTCCTTGCCTAACAGAACTGGGACGGTTACCAAAGCGACGGTGCTTGCTGCCGAAAGAAAAAGCCAGAGCCACGTACAGCCGTACAGATTTCGCGCAAAGCCATAGTCCGTGTTCGCAGCATGACTCGGCAAGTCCTTCTTCCCCCATATTCTCTTCCTCACGGCAGCAAAGGCATCGGCAATGCGGGCATCCGCCTCATCAGGGTCATCTCGTTCTTCTTGCGGCGAGGCGAGTGGAATGCCAAGCCTTTCTTTGACCAAGGCATGAAAGCGTTTTTTCCATGCATCACTCTTGTACCCGTCTCGCCATCGCATGAGCGAGGTAGAAGGGTAGCCTCCCCATTCACGAAGAAGAGAAGGCTCTGCCATCAGTCCTAGCTGGCGCACGACAGCAGACGACAACGCCGAAACCGCTGCCATGATGATCGGATTGGCAAGCCACGGGGTGGCTTCTGCCGCCAGGATTCTCATGGCCCACGGTGTGATAATTATAAGAGGAAGGCTGGTGAGAACACCTACAAGGATGCGACTCTTCCAAGCATAGCCATCGAAAAGGAATTTGAGCATCTGTCATTCTCCGGCCAGAATTCTATGGTTCCGTTTTCATAAAGGTCAAAAACCATCGTGCCATGCCAACGGGTACTCACAACGTGGTCGCTGTACTGTCGGTACTTGTTCGAAGCATCAGAATCAGGCTTCTTGCCCACAGAAACGGCCGTGTATTTCGGGCTCATCAGCTTTACCGCCGGTTGGTGATAGCCGCTGTCCCGGCCATGATGAGAGGCCTTCAGGAGCTGGATATCCATTATGTCGGCACCATGATTCTCCACGATGTAGTCCCACGTTGCCTTTTCCGCATCGCCTCCAAGAACCACCTTGCTCCAACTATGCTGAATGAGAAGTACATAACTCATCCCGTTCGCATCGCTGCTTTCGTCTTCGGATTCTAGAAGGGCAGGATCTGGAGCGAGGATGGTGATTCCGTCTTCCCTCCAGTAGTTGCCGGTATCACGGGCAAAGGGCCTCACGACTTTGACTGTGCTCTGAATGTCATCACGAAATGATCTATAAAGGGCCCAGTCTGCTTTTTGAGAGTCCGTCAGCTTGGAGAGTTCCTGGGTGTACGAGTTGGGCAATACCCAGGCATTGGTCATACCCACATTCCGCATGAGATCTGAAAGACCCGTCAAATGATCCATGTGGGGGTGTGTGGAGATAAAACGAAAGGCTTCGTCGGTGTTGCCGGGCGACTGAGTTAAAGTCTTGATGTACGGAATCGGGTCTTCGAGTTGAATGTCGTACCCAGCCCGCTGAAGAAGCGTCTTGTAGTCCAACGCTCCAGATCCATACAAGAAACGGTCGTAGAGGGCACCCGATGGATTCCACGTTTGGATGACCTCTGTTAGAGAATCGGCATCCATTTTCTCGCTACGGTTAATGTCCACCACCGTCAGCCTGCCACTTGGCAATTCCAGTACAATACAATCGCCGTGTCCAACATTGAGAACATGCACTC
>JADFWI010000042.1 GCA_015222985.1 Pseudomonadota bacterium
AGTTTTGTGTCTAAAATCACAAATTCCAAGCACCAAATTTCAAACAAATCTCAAATTCCAATATTCAATGACCAAAACCTTCCGGGACGAGACATTGTTTGGATTTTCTAATTTCGGTCACGCGCAGCACAGGCGCCGCGTGTTGGAAATTGTTTGATATTTGTAATTTCAATAATTCAATGAACTTCCAACAAAGCAAATCCTCTCTGGGGATAACCAAAGCCTGGTCCTCTGGGCCAGGATTCTTACTCATTCGGCCCATCTTCAATTGCACAAGGCTATGCTGTTACAATTCTTCGGAGAGTCAAAGTGTTACCTGTCTCGTAAAGGGTTCGGCCCCAACGCCCGGATTTTTTCTGTCATCATTTTTGCCACCCGAGCAAACTCGGGGGCATCAGAGGCGGACATGTTGAACATCTGCACGCGGTCCTGTTCAATGCCTATTTCATCGAGCATCTTCCTGATATATGAAACCCGCTTCTTTGCCTTGAAGTTCCCGGTAACAAAATGGCAATCACCTTCCATACAACCGGTCACATACACACCGTCTGCCCCCTCCTCGAGCGCGCGAAGCAGATAAACTGGGTCCACCCGTCCGGAGCACGGGACCAGAATGACCTTTATGTTCGAAGGATAGGACATTCTTATCGACCCTGCCAGGTCTGCCGCGGCATATGAGCAATAGTCGCAACAAAATGCAATAATCTGTGGTTCAAATTCTTCAGTCATAGTCTGGCGTTTCTGAGATCCCCGTGTTCCACTAACTCTAGGCATTCTAGGCACTTTTGACTTCAGGCATTTCTTTCTCAAACAGCCCCTGTATCTTTGCCTCGATCTGTTCGCTTGTATAGTGGTGGACCGTGATGGCCTGTGCCGGGCATTCGGCCGCACACATTCCGCACCCCTTGCAACGGGCAGGATCGATTTGCGAGACGCCGTCCTCGTTGATAAAGGGGACATGATAGGGGCACGTGCGCACACAAGTCATGCAGGCCGCGCAGAGGTCCGGATCTACCTGGGAGGACGGCCCCACATACATGGCGTCTTTTGAAAGGATCGACATGGCCCTGCCTGCTGCGCCTGCGGCCTGGGCTATTGTTTCCTCTGGGAACTTGGGGCTATGTCCGTCCCCGCACAGGAACATACCGTCCGTGGCAAAATCGAGCGGTCGCAACTTGACATGTGCCTCGAGCAGGAATCCCTGATCGTCACGCGCAACCTTGAAGATGCCTGCGATCTGAGATGCCATGCTATGAGGCCTGAGCGCCGCACTCAGCACGATACGGTCAGGCGTGAGAATCACCTTGCGTCTCAGCGAAGGTTCAAGAAAACTGATCTTCAGAGCGCCTTCATTTTCAAAGACCTGGGGAGGCCTTTCTTGTTCATACCTGACAAAGATAACTCCCCGCTTGCGGGCCTCCTTGTAAAAGAGTTCTTTGAACCCGAATGATCGAATATCTCTATACAGGACGATCACATCCATATCCGGGTTTGAGTTTTTAAGCCTTATGGAATTCGCGATAGCCTGGCTACAACATACGCGGCTACAATATGGATGTTCCTCGGTCCTTGAGCCGACACATTGTATCATCACCAGCGAGCGGAAAGACTTTACAATCTCCGGCTGCTTTTCAATGTCACTATTTAGCTCACTCTGTGTAATGACATGAGAATTCCTTCCGTACAGATAGCCGTCGGGCCGGTATTCCTCTGCTCCCGTAGCAATAATCGCCGTGCCGTGCCGGACAGATACTTGTGTTCCGTCACCTTTCCGGATACTGGTAAGGAAGCTTCCAACATGTCCGGCGAATCCCTCTACCACGGCCCTGGTATGTACGGTGACACGCGAATGCTTTTCTACCCTTTTTATGAGTTCCCTAAGATGTTTTGCCGGATCAAATCCTTCAAGGGTCAGCGGGCTGTCAATGTGACGACCTCCGAGGTGATCAGATTGTTCCACAACATGGGTTTCGAACCCTTGATCAGCCAGCGTAAGTGCCGCTGTAAGACCCGCGAGGCCTCCACCTACTACAAGACCTGCAGGTACCACGGGCACGCGTTTGCTCGTAATCGGTTCCTGGAGGGCAACGCGCTTAACGGACATTCGAATCAGGTCTTTGGCTTTCCGTGTGGCCGATGCCGGTGCGTCTGCATGAACCCACGAACACTGGTTCCTGATATTTGCCATTTCCAGGAGATAGGCGTTAAGACCGGCTTCCCGCAGGGTGGCCCTGAATAGTGGTTCATGGGTTTTAGGGGAACACGATGCGATCACCACGCGGTTGAGATCATGTTCTTCAATAAGTTCTTTGAGCCGCACCTTGGAATCGGTGGAGCAGGCAAAGAGGAAAACGTCTGACAGAACCACGCCCGGTAGTTGCCGGGCATATTTAGCTGCGGCCTCAACGTCAACGACTCCGGCAATGTTTGTTCCACAGCAACAGACAAACACGCCGATTCGCGTTTCGCGCATGAAGAGAGAACGCTCCGGAGGAAGAGAAGGAAGGGTGATTTCATATCCCCGAACAGAAGCAATGGGAAGCGTAGCCCGTGCAGCAGCAGCGCTTGCCTGGGTCACGGTCTCGGGTATGTCCTTGGGGCCCTCAAACCCCCCGCATACATAAACGCCTTCTCGTGACGTGCTCATGGGATCTCCCGTTTGAGTCTTGACAAACCCAAAGGGGTTAAGATCGATCCCGAGCCGTTCTGCAAGAGGGCCGGCTTCAGAAGATGGAGCAAGGCCGACGGAAAGCACTACCATGGAAAACGTCTCTTCTCGTTTTTTACCTGTCTCGGGATCCTGGTATGAAAGGACAAGATCTTTGGTTATTGGATTTTCTGCCACGCGTGATATCATTGATCTTACATAACGAACGTTGCTTTGTTTCTTTGCACGCTCGCAATAGGCGTCGAATCCCTTGCCCTGGGCCCTCAAGTCTATATAGAAGATAGTGGCCTTGAGTCCCGAATGATGATCCGTTGCCATGACAGCCTCCTTCGTGGCAGCCACGCAGCATATCGAGGAGCAAAATTCTCGGCCGTTTCTGATAGATTCTCTGGAACCGACACACTGTATCCATGCAACCTTTTCCGGCACTGTTCTGTCTGAAGGGCGTAGTATGTGCCCATCCGACGGGCCGGTTGCTGACATGAACCTCTCGAATTCCATGGTCGTGACAACGTTTTGATATCTTCCGTAGCCATACTCCTGCGCTCTTTCTGCTTTGAAGAGATCAAAGCCGGGCGCAAGTATGACCGATCCCACCTTCAGTGAGATCTCTTCATCGGTTTGGTTGAAATCGATTGCGTTGGTCTTGCAGAACTTCTCGCAGGCCCGGCATTTCCCTTTCTTGAAGTAAATGCAGTGGTCCCGGTCAATTGCGTATACGAGCGGGACCGCTTGAGGGTATTGCAGATAGATCGCCTTGCGACTTTGTAATCCTTCGTTGTATTCATCATCAACGTTTACCGGACATTTTTGTGCGCATATGCCGCATCCAACGCACTTATCCTCGTCCACGTAACGGGCGTACTTTTTAACGTGAGCAGTCAGATTCCCGGTTGATCCTTCCAGCCCGATAAGTTCTGCCAAGGTTATGATATTTATATTGGGATGGCTCGCGCAACCGATGAGCCTTGGAGAGAGCATACACATGGCGCAGTCATTAGTAGGGAAGGTTTTGTCGAGCTGGCTCATCCTGCCGCCAATAGAGCTCTTTCGCTCTACGAGATAAACCAGATATCCGGACTCAGCCAGATCAATGGATGCCTGCATGCCGCCGATCCCACCGCCCACAACCATTACTGCGCCCGTTGGCTCTTTTGTCTGCGTATTTGTCACTGTCTCAAAAGCTCTTTCTTTTCCAAAAACGGTATCGGATCCACCATGTGGCGTTTGAGCCATGTGGTAGTTCCTTTGAGTCCGAGGGCCAGGCCGATTAATTCCGTAAAATAGAATATCGGGATATTGTAATTCCCCTTAAAATGTATAGAGATATCTTTCTGGTATAAGTCGAGATTTGCCTGGCACATCTGGCAGGAGACAACGATACACTCCGCCTCTGCTTCAAGCGCCTTGTCATAAAGCTTCTTCACTAAGTTATACATGATATCCTTGCGAGACACGGAAAAGCTCGCGCCGCAGCAGTCCGTCTTATACGACCACGGCCTGACATCAACCCCAAGAGCCTCACAAATGTTATCCATGTCACACGGGTTCTCATAATCAACGCTCCCTGTCACCTTGGGAGGACGGTTTGCCATGCAGCCGTAATAGCAGACAGCTCTTATGGCATCGAGAGGAAACTTGAGACGTGACCGTATCTTTTCCAGCCACTCAGCTTGCCCTATGAACGAGGCCAGGTCATATATGCGGAGACTGGATTTGACCTCTTCTTGTGCCCGTTTCAAACGGTTGAAACAAAGCGGGCAGGGGACCACCATGTGGTTCCCAAGCCGTTCGGCTCCTGACAGATTCAGCGCCGGAAGCGTGACCGCCAGTTCCTCATCCAGGCTGTGTGCTGATGTGGCTCCACAGCAAGTCCAGTCGGGCAGTTCGTGCAGATGTATGTCCAGGGAAGCGCACACAGCCCTTGTTGACTCGTCATAGTCCCTTGCTGAAGACTCTAAAGAACAACCCGGATAATACGTTACGTCCATTATTCACCTGACCGGGATAACCCGGAATCTATTTTTCGAAGAGTTTCCTTACTGCTTCCTTTGCCCCGGTTTTTTTCGGGATGAACCCGAGACGGCCCCGTTTGAGCATCTCAATGCCGAGTTTGAGATTACTTATCATCTCCTTTACATCGATCCTCTTTTCTGCCTTTGCGCTCTTTAATTGATAGGCGCCCATGAGAAAGGCTTCATTGACACGACCAAATCTTCTGATGTTTTCCAAAAACACCTGGTGAAAGGCCGCGACAGCCCCCTCAGCCGGTTTGTCTCCTTGACTCAATACCAACTGCTTCAGATAGTCCATGAGCTTTGGTATATCAACCCCCTGCGGACATCGCGTAAAGCAGGTCTCACAAGAAGCACACACCCAGATAGTGCTTGCCCGGGCAATCTCTTCCCTAAGGCCGAGTTGAACCATCCTGATGATTTGGTGCGGCTCATAATCCATGGCAAATGTGACCGGGCATCCGTTGGTACATTTTTCGCACTGGTAACAGGCAAAGAGGTCCACGCCGCTATCCAGAGCCACCTGTCTTGCAAAACCCGATTCGATCCCTATTATGTCGTTGTTTACTTGCATGGCATTGCTTCTCTCTAAGCTGCCTCCAAGGCTGTCCGAGAATGAGAAATTTTTTGCAAGGTCAAGAAAGGCGATCCACCTCCGGCGGATTAACCGCAGGAATACATTGAGTATTTTGAGTCCGCCTCCGGCGGATGAGCCTGACGCAGAGATTGCGCAAAATAGCCATTCTCGGACAGCCTTCTCGTTACTCGACTACTGACGCCTTGGCGAGTTCTTTCATCTTCAGAGGAGCAATTTTCCGGTAAACCTCTTCCGGACGCTTTTTCTTGCCGTTCACCATAAGGAGGTCATCCTCAACGGATATCTCGAAAAGGCGCTCGTTCTCCTTAAGATAGGGGAGTATTAGTCGCCAGTCCTCTCGGGTTAATTCGCCAAAAGCGCCCCCGTTCAATTGTTCCTCTACCAGTATTCTATGTGGATCACGGACATATATGGCCCCCCCGGCAGCGAGCGAGAAGATGTTGGAACCAGGATACGGCGTTGGTTGCGGTTGAACAGCGCCTTGGTGATCGAATTCTATGCCGTTCAGTATGACAAATCCGCCACCCTTCAGGGCGTCCCCTGCCATAAAGGATTCTGCCAGATAGTCCAGTGCGGTTCCGTTGATAACCACCTTCGGCCTGCCCACGGCATTGATCAGGGGGCGGCCGGCAGCGTTGCCCATGACATAGACGTCTCCTCCTTTTCCGCCGTACATGAACGTTTGCCCCACATCCCCGTATATGACGAGCTTGCCGGATTTCAGTATCTGGCCGAGCTGATCCTGGGCGTTTCCGTGTACGCTGATTGTCAGCCCGTCGATTCCGGACGCCAGGTAGTCACCTGAACTGCCGTAAACATCTATCTGGACGCCCTTGGTTCCGGGACCCAATCCGCACCCGAGGAATCGTTGTCCTCGATATCCGTAGCAGACAAATCGCTTCCACCCCTTGGCATAGGCATCGCAGACCAGCCTGGCATCGCACTCATCCCCCTCCGGAGGGAAGCCGTTGGCATTTAAGACAAGAGTGACTTGTTTGCCATCAGGCGCAATCAGCTTGTCCCTGGTATCCCAGGTGATCAAACGAAAAGTGCTTTTGTCATCAGAACCTATCGGGGCAACAGCTCCGAATATTTCTTTTAGCGTGCTTCTTATGATACGCAGGAGAGAACTTCTCTTCAGTTTTCCTGTGGCATATCGGATGTCGTTAAGAAGTGTAAGGGCGTCAATGGCTGTTTGTCTTCGTATGTCATCTTTTTCGGCCTCTTCCCGTATCCTCTTGCAGCACCACCGGAGTGTATCAAAATTTGTTATGGGAATCTGTTTTCTTACAAAGGCGTAGAGAGCCGTTACATCACCTCGACCGAGGTGTTCGGCGATCGTATCTGCCAGCGTATCCGAGTTGTCGGGTGTGCTTATTGCCAAACTCACGTCACAGCCGAGCTGGTTTTTCGGTGTTGCTACCTCATTTCCAAACTTGTCCGTACATACCATGCGCTTTTGTCCCGGATTCTCGGGATCATCCATTATGCTGAAGACAAACGCGCCTCCGTCTGTGTGGCTCCCGCCTCGTGCGTTCCAGTATTTATCCGCAACCGTGCTGATACGATTGTCTTCTTCGGCAAGGCTCGCAAGCGTTGCGTCTATGGCCTGCTTTTCAGAACATATGAGCCCCACCTGGACCTCGCCATCATGATATGCAAAGACCTGCGGACGGAGCATGGCAGTGTCGGTTATCCCGATCAACTGGAACCTCTTGCGATAGAAATGATTGCGGGCGATGATAAAAAACCAGGGACCATCAGGAGAACCGTGGATGTGCATGGACTGAAGCAGGTGGTAGATCTCCTGTTTGTCAGTTGGAAGCTGATCAAAATCCATCTCAGTTGTCGGAGCAAGGGCTTCGATGATGTATTCTAATGGATAGCCATAGACGCGATTCAGAAGGTCAAAGACTAATATGCTGACTTCAGTGTCTGTATGAAAATGCGGATAGATGTTTTTCTGTTTTAGATATTCTGCCACGGAATAGTAGTTGGCAAAGTCCCCGTTGTGGACAAGGGCTTCGTCCAGGCCCATGAAGGGATGGGCACCTGCAGGGTGCCAGACGCGTCCCTTGGTGGGGTACCGTTGATGAGCAATCCAGACGTGTGCCCTCATGTCCTCGAGTTGGTAGTATTCTGCTACCTGTTCCGCATATCCCACGATCTTTAGAATCATCATGTTGCGGCCTTGAGAGAGAACAAATGCCTGTTTGTCCCCAAGGGTGTCGTAGAAAGCGCGGTTGAGCCGGATAGTGTTTTGCCAGATGAATTCATCCTCCACCTTTCTTGGCTCTATGTCATCCAGCCCGCTTTTTTCGCCAAAGGCTGCCAGAACGTCCTGTTTGACTCTCACAAAGTATCGCCACACATCCGGGGGTTTGATCTCAAGGCCTTTGACGTCGCGGTAATCATCGACTGTGGGAATCCTGTGCCCGGCAGCAATCTCCATGGAAGGGGCAATGAATTGTCTT
The DNA here is from genome assembly GCA_015222985.1 of Pseudomonadota bacterium. Taxonomy (GTDB): domain Bacteria; phylum Desulfobacterota; class Desulfobacteria; order Desulfobacterales. Next base: position 7,756 of record JADFWI010000042.1, read on the forward strand.
TCAACTTCCTGCTGTACGCCGGGGTCCAAAAGGGCAATCTGGATAAGGTAGCAATCATCGAGCACATCGCTGGCGACCCCCAGGTCTTCCGCAATCAACCCGGCAGCCGCTATCCCCCCTCCTTTTCCATTTCCGCGGTTGTGCATCAGACGAGAGGGCTCAAAGATGTGCTTTCCCCCAACGGGGACCGAACAGGCAAAGCCTGTGACGCCACAGCCCCCCTCCTCTGCGTCCTTGTATTGTGCGGGCGGAGAGGCTGGGTAAAGATCTCTCCGGGAGTGAATGATTCTATTTGCAAAAGATTTATTCATCTGTTCGAAAATTTCCGGTTAACCGACATAATCCAGATGCCTCAAACAATCTGTCCTCCCCACCAATTCCCTGATATCGCGCATCCCGAGCCTTTGCAGGATACCCACAAGCTGTTTGCGCCAGGCGGCAAAGAGATTGACAAGCCTCTGAGTCGCCCAATCCACGTCAATGAGCTCGGTCAGTTCAGGATCTGTCGTGGCAATGCCACGCGCGCATCCGCGACCACTTTCGCAATTCTTGCAGCGGATACATTCGAGCGCTACCATTTCTGATGTCCCTATCACTACGCCATCCGCCCCAAGGGCCATTGCCTTTGCAACATCATGCGCAGTGCGGATGCCGCCGCTTGCAATGACCGTTATCTTATCGCGTATGCCTTCTTCCTTTAAGAAGCTGTGAACCTTTACGATGGCATATTCTATGGGCATGGCGATGTTTTTCTTTGCGATTTCAGGGGCCGCGCCCGTGCCTCCGTAACTTCCGTCAAGGTGTATGATATGAGCGCCGGCATAGTAACTCCCCACGGCTACCATATCCACGTCAGTCGGTGTTGAGACCTTTACAGATACCAGCGCTTCCGGGTTCATCTCCTTGATCCAGTCGATATGCTTCTTGTGGTCTTCCACCGAATAGACACTGTGAAACGGAAAGGGGGAAAAGAGAGAGCTTCCCGGGACCGCCTCCCTCATCTTCGCCACGTTAGGGGTTACCTTGTCTCCAAGAAGGTGACCGCCAAGGCCCGGCTTGGCTCCCTGAGCATACTTGAATTCAACAATCTTAACCCGTTGTATTGTATCTTCCCGCACGCCGAAGAGCCCTGTTGCCACCTGGGTTATGACGTGGTCATCATAGGGGTAGAGTTCTTCAGGATAGCCCCCCTCTCCCGTGCACGTAAACGAGTTCCAGGCCTTCCAGGCCCTTGCTCTTGCAACCATTACCTTCAGGCTGATCGATCCGTAAGACATCCCTCCGCCGTAAACAGGAATGTCGATTTGAACATCAGCGCGTCCGTCGTTCAGCCTGTTGAGCGGAATCCTTGTGGAAAACCCGGCTTCATCCAGCTCGTTTGAGGGTTCCTTCGTATAATGAAAACGGAGCCTGTCAAATCCGCCACCCGAGTCTCCAGTCTTGTATTCGATATCTCCCGGTGGCGCCTCGCCCGTCTCTGCCATGTACCAGGTACTGATCAGAAGGTCCGGCGTCCATCTCCGGTCTCCAATCACGCCGGTCAGAGGATTCTCTTCCATGGAGAGTGCGTTTTCCGGGCACTCGGTCACGCATTTGTTGCAGCTAAACCCGATGCACAGGTAGTCCTCGGGTTTGGCCATTTTACTGTTGCGCTTTTTGTGTACGCCGTACGGGCAGACCTCAGCGCATGTGCCGCAGGCTACGCACGCGCTGCTTCGGCGGAGCCTATATTTTCCGATAGCATTTCTGAATCGGCTCGGCGTTCTCCTGACCTGGGGAAAGACTGGAGTACTGGAGTGTTGGAGTACTGGAGTACTGGAGTACTCGATACTACTCTCGCGTTCTGGATTTTCATTCGTTTGCATAATCCATTACTCCATCACTCCACTACTCCAATACCCTGTGAAGGCTTACAATTTTCCAATCTCTTGATTCCTCAATCCAAAAAGCTTACCAAACGTCTGCGCCTCGAGATCTTCAAAAAACATGGCTCGTCCAACTTCTCCTCTCAACCGCCTCACCTCGCGAAGCCCCATGGCGCCCAGTACCTCTAATAATTGATTCCTCCACGCTGCCATAAGATTCACGATTCGGGTCTTGGCCCATTTGGGGTGGGCATTCTCTATCTCAACCGGGCAGGGAAGGCCTTTTTCGCATCGCAAACAGATACGGCACTCAAGGGCCAGAAGAAGGGGGATGTCGACTCCAACCGCATCGGCCCCGCAAATGATTGCCTTGGCCACGTGCTCGGCCATGGCAATCCCCCCGCTGGCCACAATCGTTATGCTGTCTCTGATACC
>JADFWI010000330.1 GCA_015222985.1 Pseudomonadota bacterium
TCAATAATTCAATGAACTTCCAACAAAGCAAATCCCCTCTGGGGATAACCAAAGCCTGGTCCTCTGGGCCCGGATCTTTACTGGTTCTGTTGGTCTTGTCTCTTTGGGTCTTTGCCCACGTTATTCACGTACCATTCATATGTTTTTCGGATCCCGTCCTCCAGAGTTATCTTGGGTTGCCATCCCAGACTCTGCAGTCTTGAAACATCCAGGAGTTTTCGCGGGGTTCCATCCGGCTTGCTCGGATCATAAGTCATTCGCCCCTTAAATCCCACCACACGGGCAATGAGTTCGGCCAATTCTCGTACGGTCAGATCCTTGCCGGCGCCGACATTGATGATGTCGCCACTTTCGTAAGTGTCCATAAGATAGAGGCAGGCGTCAGCGAGATCATCCACATAAAGGAACTCCCTTCTGGCATTGCCTGTGCCCCATAGAATTATTTTTGGTTGAGTAGTTGATTCGTTGAGTGGTTGATTCGTTGAAGGATTGATTCCAAATGACTTTTTTATGACATCAGGGATTGGGCCGAAGAATTTTTCGTCTTTTTGAATGTCGTCCCAGTGGCCTTCGGCAGCAAGTTTTGCCAGATGGACTTTTCTGATAAGGGCGGGCATTGCATGGGATGTCTCCAGATCAAAATTGTCCTTTGGCCCGTAGAGGTTGGTGGGCATGACGCTTATGTTGCGGGTTCCGTGTTGGTGGTTATAGGATTGGCACATCTTGATACCGGCGATTTTTGCAACTGCATAAGCTTCATTGGTCGGCTCAAGATATCCTGACAGGAGATATTGTTCTTTCATGGGCTGTGGGCAGTCTCTGGGGTAAATGCAAGAACTGCCCAGGAAGAGCAGCTTCTTTACTCTACATAGATATGAAGCATGGATGATGTTGGTTTCAACGGCCAGATTGGAGTACATGAAATCAGCCCTGTAGATATTGTTGGCCCAGATACCCCCCACCTTTGCGGCAGCGAGGAAGACATATTCCGGCCTTTGCTTGTCAAAGAACTCTTCAACCTTTTCCTGTCTTGTAAGATCGAGTTCCGAACGGCTCCGGGTGATGATATTTGTGTGGCCTTCAGCCTTGAGCTTGCGAAGGATGGCTGACCCGACGAGCCCCCCGTGGCCTGCGACGTAGATTTTGGAATTTTGCTCCATGGGTTTTGTTGGTTTGATTGGTGTTGAACCAAGTCGACGGATATAACGAATTGAACCAATTGAACCGATTATTCAAACTGATTAAAGGTGCGAAAGCCCGCGCTGCTGCACAATTGGTCTCTTTCGGCTTCTTTCAGGTCTTCCCGGACCATGATTTTTACCAGTTTGTCAAAGCCCACCTTTGGTTCCCAACCGAGATCTTGCTTTGCCTTTGAGGCATCGCCCAGGAGGAAGTCGACTTCTGTCGGCCGGAAATAGCCGGGGTCGATCCGGACCAGGACCTTGCCCGTGGCCTTATCCTTTCCGACTTCATCCACCCCGGAGCCTTCCCAGACAATCTCGCTTCCGACTTCTTGAAAGCTCTTCTCCACAAACTCCCGTACCGCATGGCTTTGACCGGTGGCAATGACATAATCCCGTGGTTTTTCCTGCTGGAGCATCAACCACATGGCCCTCACGAAGTCCCCGGCAAAGCCCCAATCCCTCCGGGCATCCAGGTTGCCCAGGTACAGGCTTTCTTGCAGCCCCAGTTTGATGCGCGCCACTGCCCTTGTAATCTTGCGGGTCACAAAGGTTTCCCCCCTGATGGGTGACTCGTGGTTAAAAAGAATTCCATTGCAAGCGAACATATTGTACGCCTCACGGTAGTTGACGGTTATCCAATAGGCATAAAGCTTTGCTGCTCCATACGGGCTCCGGGGGTAAAATGGTGTGGTTTCGCGCTGGGGAACCTCCTGGGCCTTTCCGTAGAGCTCGCTTGTGGAGGCTTGATAAAATCTGGTTTTATCCTCGAGGTTCAGAATTCTGATAGCTTCAAGGAGGCGCAGTGTCCCCAGGGCATCGGCGTTAGCAGTGTACTCTGCCGTCTCAAATGAGACCATGACATGGCTCTGAGCGGCAATATTGTATACCTCGTCGGGCTGAACGTCCTGGATGATGCGAATCAGATTTGTGGCATCCGTAAGATCACCATAATGCATGAAGAAACGGACGTCCAGATCGTGGGGATCTTTGTAAAGGTGGTCCACACGGCCTGTGTTAAATGACGAAGCCCTTCTCTTGATTCCATGGACCTCGTAATCCTTTTTCAGCAAAAAATCAGCAAGGTAAGCCCCGTCTTGACCTGTTATGCCGGTTATAAGCGCTTTTTTCATTATCTGATATACCCCTGCTCTTCGAGATAGAGCAAAACCTCTTGTGCGGCTTCGTCCGGGCTCGCCTCGGTAGTGTCAATCACGAGTTCAGGATCAGACGGGGGTACATAGGGATCATCAACACCCGTAACCCCCTTTATAATTCCTGCCCTGGCCTTGGCATAGAGCCCTTTGCGGTCCCGCTGCTCGCAAACATCCAGGGGAGTTGAAAGGTAAACCTCGACATAGCCCCCATAATGACAAATGAGCTCGCGATTGTGCCGTCTCGACTCCTCGTAGGGAGCAATGGGCGCACAGATGGCGATTCCACCGTTTTTTGTGATCTCGCTTGCCACAAATCCGATGCGGGTTATATTCAGATTTCGGTGATCTTTTGAAAAGTTAAGCTCGCTTGAAAGGTTCCTTCTCACAATGTCGCCATCCAGAAGAGTCACAGGCCTGTCGCGCAGTTCCATGAACTTAACCATCAATACTTTTGCAAGAGTGGATTTGCCTGCCCCGGACAGTCCTGTTATGAATACGGTAAACCCTTGCTTTGAGCGGGGCGGATAGGCCAGCCTGAGCTCAGCCACAACTTCCGGGTACGAAAACCATTCGGGTATAGCCAGACCGTTCTCCAGCCTGCGCCGCAGTTCGCTGGAGGAGATCTGCTTCACGTTCATTCCGGGCTCCACCTCAGCTTCGGGAATATACTCGGCCTTCTCTTCCACATAGACCATTTTTTGGAGTGGAACCATTCTGATGCCTGTCTCCTCCTCGAAGGACTGCACCATGTCCTGGGCGGCGCCCATGGGGTAAAACCTCTCATTGCCGCTGTTATGGGCAAAGGGGTCCGCGTGATCCGCGGCCACCATAAAATGACTGCACCCATAGTTCTTGCGGATAATGGCATGCCACAGGGCCTCCTTGGGCCCTGCCTTGCGCATGGCCAGCGGAATCAAGCCGAGCATAATCATGTTCTTGGGATATTTTTTTACGATTTCCTGGTAACACCGCACCTGAGTATAGTGGTCCAGATCTCCCGGGTGCGTCAGGCCCACAACGGGCTGGAGCAAAATGCTCGCGCCTGCCTCACGGGCGGCCCTGAGAGTCATCTCCTTGTGGGCGCAATGAAGGTGTTTCTCGGTTTGAAAACCTATCACGTGACGCCAGCCATTCTGGGAAAACCGCCGGTGGATTTCCGCAGGCGTAAGCCTCAGCTCTCTGAAATCGTAGTGAATGGGCAGATGCAACCCTTCGAGAGACCCTCCCACATACCATGGCCCCACATGTTCGTGCAGATCCCTCACGCCCGGATGTTTATCAGGATCATTCGTGCCAAACACACATCGGGCTTCCACGCTCTTATCAGGCTTCCATATATCTCCTACGGTAAGCACAGCGAGCATGAACCCTTCTTCATCTCTGAGCGCAACGAGCCGGCCCTTCTCAAGGCTCAGGGCCATTTGCTCGTCCACATCCAGGCAGATCGGCATGGGCCACACAGCGCCATCGGCAAGGCGCATATCCTCGACAACACTTTCATAGTCCTCCCGCCCAAGGTAGCCTGTGAGAGGATAGAATGCCCGGTTCAGAAGTAGTTCCAGGTCACAAAGCTGCCTCTTGTTCAGATGCACCGAGAGATAACCAAGGGCAGATTCTTTCAGACTTTCAATACGCCTGAAATGGACAAGCAGGCTTTCCGAGTAGTCATGTTTTGGTTTCATAACACACAGCTCCGCCCCCTCAGGTACATCCAAAACGAGACCTTTGGAAAACGCCCCCTTTTGCTCAATTTCTGCGTCACGCTCAAATCTCAATCCTCGAAATACTCAATGTATTCCTGCGGTTAAAATTCTCGCGTTCCTTGAACTTGAACAAAATTGAACATTTTTCAAAGGTCTCAAAAATGCACCTTTCTTTTTAAAACACCCAAAAGTTACGCCTTCGCACAAAGCTTCATCCCAGGTAATGGCGGTGTCATTTCGAGCGAAGCGCCCGCCCTGCCCGCCCTGGCGCGACAGAAGTTGGACAGTGCCCAGGAGAGAAAAACCCGGTCTGGGCCAGGGAGAAATCTTTTTTGGTATGACATACTGACTCGGTTCCGCTACTTAGAAAACCACTTTCGCAAACGCCCTGTCCGCCTGCTGCCCTCTTTGCTCTTAGCTTCTGTTGCTTCGTCGGCAAAACCAAAGGGCCTGGATTTTTTCTCCAGCGACGGGACCTTCTTTCCTTCGGATTTGAGCTGTTTCAAGTTCAATCTGTCCCTTAAGAGGTTGTACTGAATCAACAGCCTGTCCGTGCGCTTCCGCTCCTCTGCGAGCATTGTTTCGAGCCTTTGTACCAGGGTATCCTTGAAACTCTCTGCCCTTTGTTCCTGCTCCTTGATATGCCAGTCTACTTTGGAAGAAAGATGAAAAACCTGCTGTTCAATACTCTCAAGCCGGTTCACCCAACCTGTGCGGTCCTCCATCCCCCCACTCTCTTCACTCCGTACCTGAACCTCCTCGCCAGACTTGGCAGCAGTAAGAAAACCTATCTCCTGCCTATCCCTGACCACATGTTCGATAACCTCGCCTTCAATCGCGGCCGCCTCATCGGCATAGCCATATACCAGGGCCGCATCGCACAAAATGTTGATGGTACGGGGAGTGCCGCCTGAATATTGAAAGATAAGTTTAACGGCTTCAGGCTTGAAGAGTTCCTGGTTTTTTGCTCCAGCTACCTTTAGACGGTGGGCGATATAGCTCTTGGTCTCTTCCAGGTTCAGAGGCTCAAGGTGATAACTTACCGCAATACGTTGGCTGAGCTGGGCCAAGGAGGGATGTTGAAGCCGGGTGCGCAAGGCCGGTTGGCCCACCAGCAGGATCTGAAGCAGCAGAGCCTTGTCCGTCTGGAGGTTGGAGAGCATGCGGATCTCTTCCAGTGCTTCATGGGAAAGGTTCTGGGACTCGTCTACGATCAGGACCACTCTCCGGCCAAGACCGTGCTTGTTGATGAGAAACTGATTCAGGACATCGAGGTACCTCCCTTTGCCACGTGCCGGCACCTCTAATTCGAACTCCTCAAGAATCATTTCCAGAAGCTGATCAGCCGTAACGTTGGTGTTAAAGATGACCGCCACCTCAATGTCTGTGCCGATCTGTTTCAGGAATTGTTTGATGAGAGTGGTCTTGCCGGTGCCGATCTCTCCGGTGAGCAGGATAAAGCCGATCCCATCTACGAATCCGTATTCGAGATAGGTGAGAGCCATCCGGTGCTTGGCGCTCATATAGAGAAAACCGGGATCGGAGATGATATTGAACGGCTTTTCCCTAAAACCGTAAAATTTTGTGTACACTAGTAGTAATACCCGCGTGAGCCACTCTCGCCCCTGTTCATGACCAGGCCGACAATGTTTTTATCCTCAAAAACCTCAACAGCCTTGCGGATTTGGTCTTTCGTAGTTCTACCCGCCTCTACCACAAGGATCACGCCGTCTACATAGGAGGAAAAAACCAATGCGTCGGGAACGCTAAGAACCGGGGGGCAGTCGAAAATAACATAGCGCTCCGCGTAACGACGCTTCATCTCCTCGACCAGCTTTTCCATCTTGGGAGAACCGAGGATATCCGTAGATCCGTGAAGAGGCCTTCCGGCCGGCAGCACCACCATCTTGGCTATCCCGGGATTAACGAGAAGCTCGGCCAGGGGAACATTATTTTGCAGATAATCTGAAAGGCCTTTTTCCGCATCACAGCCCAGATAGTCGTGGATCTTTGGGTGCCGAAGGTCCGTGTCCACCAGAAGAACGGTCTGCTTGACCTCCCTGGCAATGCTGACAGCCAGGTTGATGGCCGTAATAGTCTTGCCCTCGCCTGGCAGAACGCTGGTGATCATAATGGTATTATGCCCCTTGTGGCGGGTTTTTTGAAGCACCTGGGTGCGCAAAAGGTTGTAATAGTCCATGATTTCCGGGTTATCCATGAGTGTCATCACCCGGTGTCTCTCAAGGTGGCATCTGTCCAGGGACATCACTTTTGTCTTGGTATATGCAGGGTCCCCAACCTGAAGACGAGATACCTCGGAAGGTCTGTAGCCTTCAGCTTGTTCTTGACCTTCGTGACGCATTTTCCTTGCCCGTTCCAGGGCCTTTTCTATTTTGCTCATATCATACACCTAAATCCTTCAATCACTGAATCCTTAAATCCCTTCTCAAAAACCGATGTAAAGTTCGCGCATGATCTGAATCCACAAAATATCGAGCGGCCTGTATAAGTAGTGCAAGACGGCCAATCCGCCCACAATAAGCCCAACGGTAGCGCCAATAAAGGCCAATCTCCTCCATAGCCTTTTTGCACGGTCTTGCGCTGTTTCCAAATAAGGAATTACTGCCAGCACGGGATGCCCAGCCACCTTTGCCAGCTCGTCGGCTCGACGCACGGAATGGTCCATATACTCGGCCATGGAGCCAAAACCGACTCCTGCGCCTGCTGCCAGCACCAGGCCTATAAGCAGTATGGCCAACCGGTTGGGCCTGTCAGGTTTTTCCGGTGTGATGGGCGGGTCTATGAGGGTGAACTTCTCCCCCATGCGGCTCTCCTCAAGGCCTTTGGCCTCCCTTGCGGCCATAAGCCTGCTCATGGTTTCCTGATATCTTGCCTGGGCATTGCCGTAATCCCGCTCCAGGGCCCGGTATTGCTGCTCCACTTGCGGGGTGACTTCCACTCTCCTTTGATAGTCCTGGTATCCTTGCTTTAAGACATTGAGATCTTTATGGGCGCTTTCAATCTCCATCTGGGTAGAAGTGATTTGGGTCTGGAGGTTGATGTAAGAGGGATTTTCCGGTTTTTCGTGTTCTGCCCTGAGCACACTCTGTTTTTGAGAAAGCGCTTCGACCTCGGCCTTCAGCCGGGCAACCTCCTTTTCGAGCCTGATGACGTCAGGGTGTTTTGCCGAGAACTTTTTTGAGATCAGAGCAAGTTGCGTCTCCTTGTCATGGAGTTCCCCGTACGTCTCACGCAAGTCTTCGCGCGTGGCCACCTCGCCTGCCAGGGCATCCAGTTTTTTCTTCATGGCAATCACATCAGGATGCTCATCAGCAAGGGTGGCGCGGAGCCCCAGGTATTCGCTTCGCAAGATCTCAAGTTGTTCTTTCGGTGTCATGACCCTTTTGCCTTCCAGGCTCACAGTGTACATGACCGGTTCCAAGGTTGCCAACTGGCCCTCCAGATAGATCTTCCGGTTGGCCAGGGTCTTGATCTGTCCCCCCTTAACGCCGATCTCCCTCTGAAGCCGCTCCATGGTCTGCAGGTTCACCTGCATGAGCTCGGGAAGCACACTGATATGCTTATTCTTAAACTCGGCGATCCTGGCCTCGGTTTCAAGGATCTCCGAACGGAGTTGCGCCAGTTGGGTTTCAAGGAATTCAAACGTGGTCCTGGCCTTTTCTTCGCGGTTCTTCAGGTTTTCTTCCAGATAAAGGGAAGTAAGCACATTGGCAACCTGGGCAACCTTCGCGGGATTTTTTCCCTCATAGGCGACCGTAAAGGCAATGGTGGCCGATCCCGGCCTTCCGGATTGCGGGTTGATCACCTCCGCCTGTATGGGTTCCATCCGGATGTCCTCGCGCATCTTTTCGACGATCTCTTCTGTGGTGTACCGATCCCTCAGGTCCTCATAGAGCCCGAAACGGCCGATAATACCCAGGAGTCTTGAGCGACTCATCACGATCTGCGTGATCATCTGAAGCCGTTCCTCAACATAGCCGGTCACCGTGGTGCGGACAATATCCTGGGGAATTTCCTGCGCCTCAATGAGAATTGTGGCGCTCGACTTAAAGACAGGGGGCAAGACAAAGGCAATGACCACAGAAAGACAAAAAACCAGCACAGCAGGAATAATAATCTGAAACTTCCTACGCTTTATGACGTCCCAGTACTGCTGAATATCCGCAGTTTGTTCCATGAGTGAATCCCTTCTTTCAGGTTAATCAAAGAGGACCGGCCAATCCATGGCCAGTTGAAGGCCAACCCGGTGCCGCTCTTCTGAATAATCCGTAATCCTGTTCTCTGTCCACGTATACCGGTACCCTGCACGTAAGTCGATTCGGTCGGTAAGACGATAGGTCACCAAAGGACGCGCCCAGTAGGTCTGACGTTTTTCGTCTCGCATCAAGCCATCTGTCTCACTGCTGTAAAAGGCCGTGGAAAAATGGCCTCGAAATCGCTCGGTCCATCGATATCCCAAGGTACCCCGAATCCGGCCCCTGGTGATGTTTTCTCCGTAGATACTGTGGTCAATGTCGTAGTCAACATGGGCCGAAAGGGTGATCCGTTCCTGATTCCACTCCAGGGTCCCGTCAAAAAAGACGTCTGTGGTGTCTTCGTTTACCAGGGTTCCGCCCATGTAATAGTCTGAATCGGTATACATGGGACCTGCCGACACAGTGCCTTTCAGGGTTTCTGAAAACGCATGCTCCCAGCCAAACACAAGCCTGTAGGTGGTCTCTTCCGTGTCGCCGGCGGTCTGTTTGTACCTGGCATCACTGGCCCCTGCCACGCAGAAAAAGACACTCCGTTCGTTCATCAGGGCACGGGACCAGGTCAGGTTCACGCCGTGGACGCGGTAATCGGGGTATCGGTCCAGTTCGAAGTTCGTCTTTACAAAGCTATAAGCGCCCCGGAGGGAATTTCGGGTATCAGTGAAAAAAGTCAGATACGGATCGACCGTGCTCTTTTTGCGCCTTGATGGGTCTGCGATGACACCTACCTCTTCCAGTGTTGAGACAAACGTGTAGTCATCTGTATAGGTTCCGGAAACGCCTGTCTGCCACACCTCACTGGGCGTCAGGTCCGTGGACAACCGATAGTATTGTTCCGTGTTGTCAAGCTCGTTGAGGCGTTTGTATTCCCAAATGTCCAAAGCTGCGCTGGCTTCCACTCGCGCCTTTTCCGTTCGCGCGTCAAGCTCTAGGGCCGGTGAAATCCGGAGCTCTAGATCACCAGCATCTTTAAAATACACATTGCTATCGTAGGTGCTCTGCAGCGTGAGCGCCGGCGTAACAGTGTACTCTGCAGCCCGAAGGCCTGTTGCAGAAAACAACACCGATCCCAAACAAAACACCATGAAAAGCCATCGCTGCATATTGGAAACCCCTTTCAAGATCAGAAACCAGCAGCAGACAGTGGGTACGGCCCCTTAAAGGGACCACAGTCGCACCGGAACGCTGCCGGGTGCTCTGAGACTACACCATCAAGGCACCACCACCGTATCACCCGGTTCAAGGCGTATGTTCTGCCCCAGGTCTTTGCCATCAGCCACTTTGCTGTAGTTAAACGGGTATACCTGTTGCCCGCCATTGTCTTTTCGTATGATGATGATATCATTTTTTTTCGCAAAAGGTGTCATGCCCCCGGCCATGGCCAAAACCTGCATAACCCGTAAAGGCTCCCCCATGATGTAAAGCCCCGGCTTTGCCACCTTGCCTACGACATAGACCTTGGGACTGCCTACTTGGATGACCATGACATTCACCGGGGCGTCAGGGACAAAGGCCTTGATCTTGCCTTCCACGGCCTCTCTCAACTGGCTCACGGTGCGCCCTCGGGCGACCACGTCTCCAATCAGCGGAAAAGAAATCTTACCGTCCGGCCTCACCACCACCTGCCTGGAAAGCGCCTCATCCTTCCAGACAGAGATCTCCAAAACGTCGCCGGGGCCAAGATAGAACTCCGAACCCGGAGCAGCCATCTCTTCTTGCTCTGCGCCACATAACGTACACATATTACCATAAAATAGAATCAGGGAAAAAGATAGCAAACAGCAAAATCTTCTCTTCATAGAAGTCTCCTTTTTCGCCTCCCAGAGGAAATCGTTCTGGGCCGTTATTGCAATTGAGGTACACTTACTAACCGCGGCTCCCTTTGTCAACAAGTGGTCAATTGTCCCGGCTATTCCTTGATCTTTCCCAGAAAATCGTATCCATTGAATATGTCATTTCGACTGCAGGAATGTGTCATTTCGACTGCAGGGAGAAATCTTGTCTTTTTATTGATCTTCCAAAGCATTGAGCAAGGAGTGTGCCAATCCGCATGTTTCTTAATTTGAATAATATACAATACTTCGGTTTCATCTTGCAATACCTAAAGTCCATTGGATTAGTTTTTTTGCCACAAAGAAGAGCCCTGATTACACAACACTGGCATGGCTTTTGCTGTCATTCCTGTGATGGAGTCAATATGAGTGATACTCGTTTTCGTCTCATTTTTAAAGGATTGGACCCAGGCGCCCAGCTCCGCAAGCTTGTCATTTTTTTCCGCAAAGAGCTTGGCCTATCTGAAGAGAAAATCCGCAGCCTGCTGACAACCCCGCCCCGCGTGCTCTGGGAAGTTTCCACCACCAACGACGGCGAGTTGATTCAAACAGCCTTAGAACAGATCGGCTGCCGGACGTCTTTGGAGCCGGTCAAGGCAGATCCATCCTATCCATTTGTCATTTCAAAAAAGCATCACGATTTAATGAATCAGGAGTTGAGCAAGATCCTGAGAACAAGAGCCAATCTGGTCCTGTTCTTGGCGCAGGTGGTCCCACAACAGCCTGAATCAGTCCTGCCGTCGATGATGGGCCTCCTTGAAAACCAGGTTGCAGGCCACTTTCGCGAAAGCGACACAGTGATTGGAATTGATGACTCTCGTTTAATCATACTGGGGTTCTCCACAGACAGCAAAGGCGTGGGGCACCTCAGAAACAAAGCAATTCGTGTCTTTAAGGAGCTTCTGGGAAACGAGATCCGAATAAGCACAGGTTATTCACTCTTCCCGGAGGAAAGCCGAAGCATCCAGGGGTTGATACGGCTGGCAGAAGTGAAAAGGGAAAAAGGGCACAGCCCCGCACTGTCTGATGCTCATACAGCAGGCCCTCAAGGAAAACCCGCGCGCTGCCTTTCAGCAAGTGACGAAGCAAAATCCAAGCCGTCCCTTCAGCGCTGTCTTGCCAGGGCACGAGGAAGGATCTTCAAAAGGCTTGCCGATCTGGATCCTCAGGTATTGTGGGTGGCACTCAGCCAGCTTCCGCAAACCGAAGAAAGGGAGTTCTTAGCCAGGCTACCCTTTGATTCCCCACTCGTAGCAACGCTGGAAGAAATGATAGACGCCCAACGTCAACCAATTTCCGACAAGGCTGCAGAACATCATTTGGAGGCAATTATTCGTCAGATCGAGCTGGAAGAGGGCCTGGATGAGCGAAAGAGCACCCAGCAGGAAGTGCTTTCAAAGCTGAATCGAGTAGAGAGTTTGCCGACCCTGCCGGCTATTGCAGCCCATATATTCAGAATCGCGTCAAACCCCAATTCATCAGCCGATGACCTGACCAAGGTCATTGAAAACGACCCTCCTCTGACGTCGAAGCTCCTCAAGATCGTAAATTCGGCATTTTACGGGTTTCCCCAAAAAATCGGCACTGTAAAGCAGGTGGTCGTTATTCTTGGCACAGAAGAGATCGTAGACCTGTCCTTTGGCCTGGCAGCCGCAAAGGTCTTTGAGGCAAGCCCTCTTGAAGGGCCATACGATCCAAAGACGTTGTGGCATCATTCAATGGGCACAGCCCTCATCGCCCAGGATTTATGCAAGAAATTTCCGGAACATCAGAAAAGTGGGGCCTTCACCGCGGGTCTGCTCCACGATTTTGGCAAAATCTTCCTTATGGAGAACTTTCCTCAACACTATGCAGAAATTCATGCTGACATTGCAAAACACAATCTGCCCCTCTTTGAGTTGGAAGAGGAAAAACTGGGCTTAAATCATGCGGCTATTGGAGAGTTTCTAGCCTCTAACTGGAATCTGCCTGATGCTCTTGTTCAGGCCATTGCATTTCACCATCAGCCTTTTTCAGCTTCCGGTCACTCTCAGATCGCTGCCATTATCGGTCTGGCAGACTACCTGTACTATCAGGCAAAGGATTCGCCCGAAGAGGAGTCTCCCTTCCCTCTTCAGTTGACCTTCGGCCATTGGAATATATTGACCCAACTCTTTAAAGGCCTGGACACAGAAGAGCTGAAAAAAATGGCGCAGGATGCTGTGGCCATTTTGAAAAACAGCCAGGATTTGTTTGCAATCCTGGATTAAGGACCTTTTCCCATGGCCTCTAACGGGCAAAAGACAATAGATGAGAAGATCTTGCTGGGGCAAGAAAGGGATGTCTTTAAAAAGCAGTTCCTCAAGATCCAGGATAATTATGAAAACAAGATCAAGGAACTCTCCATCCTCAAGGAACTGGGCAATACCCTTCGATCTACAAACTTCCATGACAAGGAGGCTTTCTTTCGAGACCAATTGAACATTATCAAAAAATACATAATGTTAGAAAACATCGCTCTTATGGTTGTAAACGAAGAGCTGCAAGCGCTGGAAACCGTGGCTCGAAGCGACCTGAATAGATCCGCCGGCGAAACCGCGTTCTTGAGCCTTGAAGACGGAGCGCCGGGGAAAGCAATCCTTCAAAGGAGTCCCGTAATAATTGACAACGCCCGTGATGATCCCTCCATGAAAACAGACGGGAATGATCATGATGGTTCATTGCTTTGTGTCCCTGTTATGCACAATGAGAAAGCCATCGGCGTTCTCTGCCTCCGGCATACGGAAACAAAGCGCTTTAGTCAGAACGAAGTGCGTTTCTTCAGCCTGGTATCAGATCAGATCGCCACAGCAGTGATCCTTTTTCGCGTGTATCATCAAATGCTTAAGGAGGAAAAACAACGATTACTGCTGAGTCGATTCTTCTCAAAGACGGTGACAGAAAAGATATTTGACAGTGGAGGAAACATAAGACTGGGCGGAGAACGGAAGAATGTGACCATCCTTTTTGCAGATCTGCACGGCTTTACCTCCATGTCTGAAGGCCTGGATCAAGAGAAGGTTGTAGACATATTGAATGCCTATTTTTCACTGATGACTCCGATCATATTCAAGCACGATGGGACTCTGGACAAGCTCATAGGAGATGGCATTATGGCCTTCTTTGGAGCCCCGCTTTCGCATGAAGATGATCCCGTGCGAGCTGCGAAAACAGCTATTGAGATGATCAAAGCCCTGAGGGGTTTCAATGCTCAGGCCCGGCGCAATAACTGGCCTCCTCTTGAGGTCTCCATAGGGATTAATTCAGGGGAAGTAGTGGCGGGCTATATCGGGTCAGACGACCACTTGAACTATACGGTTATCGGCGATGCCGTAAACGTGGCGCAACGCCTCCAGTCGATCGCCGGCTCCAACAATATACTCATCAGCAAGGCCGTGAGCGAGGAGATCAAAGACAGGATTTGTGAAGAAGGGCTGGGGTCCCTGGTCTCCCTTCCGGCCCGGAAGTTGAAGGGAAAAGAAAGGGTCATCGAGATCTACAGGCTGGAGGCGTCGTGAGGACGGGAAGTAGCTTTGGCTACGAGCTCTCCGCCCGCCTGCGGGCCGAAGCCTATGGCGGAGAGCCCGAAGGCTGCGGCCCGCAGGCGGACGGCTGAAAGAGATAGATGGCTCTGCCTTGGAGTTTTGTGTCTAAAATCTCAAATTCCAAGCACCAAATTTCAAACAAATCTCAAATTCCAATATTCAA
>JADFWI010000331.1 GCA_015222985.1 Pseudomonadota bacterium
CTTAATTCTGCCTTTGTTAGTGCGGTAAACAAGATAATTGCTTCTGATGAAGGCGTTAAGCTTTCAGACAGGGAGGTTTTACTTCAGGCAAAGGGCGAGGTTGATTCTGCTATTCGTGACTTGACAGGTGGCACAAAAACCCATGTTGACAAGCAGGCGGCGGACAAAACCAAAGCTATTACTGAAGCCAAGAAAGCTCAATCTGATCGAGGTAAGATTCCTGCCGACATCGCTGACTTACCGGCAGCGCAGGAAAACACAGTCGATGAGGAGTTTGCCCGTTTGGATAAACTTTCAGGGCAGGCATATCAAGATGCAATCGAAAAGTTGACCCCGGCGCAATTAGCTAATTATGAAGATAGTTAAAAGTTCTTGACAAGGCTTTTAATACTTGATACAGGAAGGACAATAAGCGGGAAGATAAGGTATCCACCTTGTCTCATACGCAAGGAGTCTGGGTTCGATTCCCGGTCCCGCATCCAAATAAATTTAAGTCCAAATAAGACCTGGGTTTCAAGACATAGCCAAACTGGTTTCTTATAGCCGGTTATAGGATTGACGGACAAAATACGTAAATCTAATAACAAACTATAAGGAGGGCTATATCATGGCTCAGACAATAATCCCTGTTGGGGATCCAAAAGCAGTAAAAAAGTATTCCGCATTCTTGGCGTTGGATACGCCTAAGAAAAGTTGGTTTACTTCTCGAATGATGGGATATGGCGAAACCGCATCTATGCCTATTCAGATGCTTAATGAACTGGAAAATGATGCAGGTGAACAGATTTCTTTTGATTTGACCATGCAGCTTAAAATGCAACCGGTCGAGTCCGACGATGTCCTTGAAAATAAAGAAGAAAAGCTACAGTTCTATACTGATTCGGTTAAAATTGATCAGTTAAGAATTGGCGTAAATTCGGGTGGTAAAATGACCCGGAAAAGAACAGTTCATAAACTTCGTAAGATCGCAAGAGCAAGACAGTCTGAATTGTGGTCGAGAATTTTTGATGAACTCTTTTTCATGTACGGTAGCGGAGCAAGAGGTGTTAACGCAGACTTCGTGTATAAAACTGGCTATTCTGGGTTCGCAGGCAATGGTTTTTCTGTTCCGGATGCCGAGCATATTCAGTATGCAGGCAATACAACCAAGGGGACTTTAGCTGCTACCGATAAAATGGTTCTGCTCGAAGTTGATAAGCTGGTTGCTAAAGCTACCATGATGGGCGGCGGAAGTGGTGGTGGGTCTGCCGGAACAGATGGCAATACTCAAACTCCACAAATTCAGCCGGTTAAGATTGAAGGCGAAGACCATTATGTCTTAGTGCTGAATCCGTGGCAGGTGTTTGACCTTCGTACCGCAACTGGAGCAAACGGATGGCTTGATATCCAAAAAGCTCTTGTTACCGCAGTTGGTAAAAAGAGTTCTATTTTTACCGGTGGTTTGGGGATGCATAACAGAGTCGTATTGCAGGAGCATAAGTCTGTTGTTCGATTTAGTGATTACGGTAGCGGCGGAGCTGTTCTGGCGGCAAGGGCGCTGTTCCTTGGTGAGCAGGCTATGGTATGTGCCTTTGGCTCTCCTGGAACCGGCCTACGCTTTGGCTGGCATGAAGAGACCAGAGACAATGGCAATCAGTTGATCATCACAAGTTCTACTATTATGGGTGTTAAGAAAACCACCTATAACGGCAAGGATTACGGTATGATGGCTCTTGATACTGCGGCAACCGATCCAACTGTAAATTAAATAATATTATGGCCGGAGTTTTATTCCGGCCATGAAAGCATGAGGTAATAAAAATGGCTTTAGCATATGAAAGTGATAATGTTACAGATAAAGGCCGGTTTCCTGCTGCCTCCCCACATTCCGCAAGGGAAGTGCATCGAGCTTTGGGAAAAGTGACAGTAGGCGATCCGCTTATTGACAATGATCTTGTCGGGCTGACTGTTCTGCCCGGGAATTGCCTCCCGACTGATATCAAAATGTTTTGCGATGAACTTACTGAGACAGGCACAGACATCGTATTTGATGTTGGAATCCTGAATGCAGACAAAGATGATCTCGTCCCGAATTCTCTGCTTATTTCTGGCTCTATTCTATGCCAAGCGAATGGCGGGATTCAGTACATGAATATAGATCAGGGTGTATTCGAGGTTGCGACCTGGCTGGCTGAGGCAACTTGCCCAGGTATAAACGAAGAGAAAATTGTTGCCATGAAGGTAACAACTCCGGCGACGGCAGAGAAAGCCGGCAATCTTCATGCAATGGTTGATTATCGCTCCGCTGAGAACGGGATATAGCTGGTGCTTCGGGTGCCTTTTTGATCGTAAGGGATGGTTCGTTAGAGAGCGGGGTGGCATGAGCTGCCCCGTTTAATCATAAGGGGGAGATTAAATGAAACGTGTGTTTTTGGGAGGAACATGTAACGGAAGTAAATGGCGGGATGAATTGATTCCGCTGTTAAAGATTGACTATTTCAATCCAGTTGTTGAGGATTGGGACGACGATGCTCAGGCCGAAGAGACCCGGCAAAAAAAACTGTGCGATTTTAATTTATTCGTAATTACTCCAAAGATGACGGGGGTTTATGCGATAGCAGAGGTTACTGAATGTAGTATTGCGAGACCGGCTTCAACTCTATTTTGTGTGCTTGATGAAGACGATGGGCTTGAATTTACCGAAGGACTATCAAGATCCCTGGATGCCGTTGTCAAATTAATAAAAGGGTTTGGGGCCAAAGTCTTTGACAATTTGGTGTGTATTGCCGAACATCTCAATAAGTCCTATACAGAGGTTACCTATAACCCGAATGTTATTGAATGCACTATCAAAAGAGATGGGCCTACCTCGATGTATCTGGGAAAGGCAATATATGTCTTTGAAAAGAATGAGATGGGCGATTATGTTTGTGAGGTCTTGTCACAGGAACATCGAAAGCATTTATTAGCGATTCCGGAATTTAATATATACAAGATAGATACCCTGGCGCCCAAGAAGGAATTTACTGACGAAGAAGAAGCTTTTATGGGACAGTGGAAACATTCAGCGCCTAATGACTATCTTGCTTTTGTGAACGGCCATATTGATGAATTTAATAGACAAAGGCATGCCGTAAGGATATTGGCCGCCGAAAAATGGCGCAATCAGCTATTCCCGCAAGCCTGCCCAATCGAGCGACAACTTGATCGAGATGCTGGTAGCGTGAAACCTGACGAACCGGCTCCGCCTGCCGAACAAGCGCTTGAGACTGCTTCCCACGAAGAAGCAGTTGAAATGGTCGAGATCAACAAGAACCCTGAAGATGAAATGACTGCCTTTGATTATGATTTCTGGAAAAAATGGAAACTGATGGGCGGCGAGAGGTTTAAGGATTATATGGAAAAGAACGACCAACAATTCCTTGACGCTCCTGAGTTTCTTTGGGACAAAGCAAGAATTAAATGGACAAGATTGATTACCGACAAAGGTGGCGATCCGTGGCCGTTTGAGGAGGAAGAGTAATAACCTTGGAGGGTGTAGTTTCTTTGCTTCCAATAAAACAAGGATTGAAACAGGAGGAGGAAGAAGAGGATGACGGTAAATGAAATTATAGTAAAAATAGACGAAGCCCTCCAGGACGCAAGTATATCTCCCACATTATTAGAGGTTAATAATGCCATAACTTTTATTGCCTCTCAATCCTTTTTACCATCTCTGATTACGACCAGCTCTGTCAAATTCGATTCAAACACAAGAACCATTGCAGGGGCTACAAATGCCAGCCCGATTATCATTACGACTACCGCAACACATGGCTTTAATACTGGCGACAGAGTTACTGTGGTGGATGTTCTTGGCAATGATGCAGCAAATGCAACATGGTATATTGAAGTTCTGGGAGATATGACATTCAGCCTCCTAACCTCCAAAGGCGATGGCGACTATATTTCCGGCGGGACTGCTGAAAAAAGAGATGCCTTTATTTCATTACCGAGTGACTTCGACCATGATCTGTTTGAAGTATTCAGTGTTTCTCAGGTTATGAAATTGAACATAAGATCTAACCTTAAAGCTATGTGCGCATTACATGATGCCGATGATCGGGCAACCGGCACTAAAATTGAAGATGTTGCAGTAGAAAATGGCCGGTTGTATTGTCTGCCGACAGGAACTACTGATGATGTTTTATTGCTGAAATACTACCGGCACCCCACAGACATGTTGCTTACCACTGAATCCCCTTCTTGCATTCCTGAACACTTGCATGAATCCATTATTGTCCCTTATATATTATCGCTCAAATGGCCGCTTGTGGAGGATGGCATGGAGGGTGAGTCTGCGAATACAAGCAAAGCGATTAGCACTCTCACAAACGGGATAGCGGCCTTGATGGCGTATTATCCGAGACCATCAATAGCCAGCCCAATAATTCCAAGAAACATTATATGGTTCTAAGGAGGCTCAAATGCCAGCAGATGAAGACACTAAAGAAAAAGCAGGGGTAGCGAGAAAATGGCTCAACAAGATATTGCCACGACCAAAAAAGAAAAAGACCGCTTTTAACCAAGGGTTGCTTGGTAAGGCTGCTGGACAGATCAGGGGCCGAAGAGAAGAGCAGAAACGACAAATGGAAGAGCTTGGGATGTAAATATGGGCAGTTCTATAAATATTTTCAAAGGTAGCACGGGAATAAACACCAAAGTGGATCCTGTGCGGCTAAGGTTTAACCCTGAGACAGGCGTGTCCGACCTTGCGGCCTGTATTAATTGTGATGTAGATGATACGGGCAGGGTTGAACGCAGAATGGGTTATGTGGCGACTTCACGGACAGAAGCATGGCACAGCATTTTTGGATGCGGCAATCATGGCATAGGCGTGACCGGCAATGCCCTTTGTGTCATTGAACATGATATGTCGCACATTCCAATACGCAATGTTATTCCTGGCGCTCGCATGTCTTACTATAAAGAATTCGACGGTGAGAAGGATGTTGTCTATTATGTCAACGGGTTCGAGAATGGCCGGATATGGGATAAAGCCAGCCACACATGGCCGCTTGTAGAATATGTCGGTGCGCCTACGAGGAAAAAATTCTATGCTGCTCCGGTAGGCCATTTATTGGAAGTTAGGAATAGCCGAATGTTTATTGCACAAAATAATATTTTGTGGTATTCAGAGCCAGGGTCATATGGCTTGTGGCGTATGGCAGCGAGTTATTTCGCATTTCCAAGCAAGATAAGGATGGTTCAGGCAGTTACAAGTGGGTTGTGGATATCGGA
>JADFWI010000332.1 GCA_015222985.1 Pseudomonadota bacterium
ATGGAAAAGGATGAACTTCGAGCAAAGATCTATTCAAAGATAGATGAGCTTCCCACGCTTCCCACAGTGATTCCAAAGCTCCTGAGTTTGATGGATGGCTCAAAGAGTAATGCCGCAGACGTGACAGAGGCGATTTCCCACGACCCCTCGCTTACGTCAAAGATCTTGAAGGTGTCCAATTCGGCCTATTACGGCTTTCCACAAGGGATATCAAATCTGGAAAGGGCCGTAGCCTTACTTGGCTTTAACATGATCAAATCTTTGGCTCTTTCTATGGGGGTCCTAAGTAGCTTGCCATCGGGTAGTAAATTCCCCCATTTCTCACAGGAAGGCTTGTGGATACACAGTTTGGCTGTGGCAACGGCGATGAAGGAATTGGGCCAGAGGTTTGGGGCCGGGGATGACAGGGACTATCTCTTTATTATTGGTCTTCTCCACGATATCGGAAAGGTTGTTCTGGATCAGTTTTTTGGCGAGCTTTTTCAACAAGCCTTAGAAGAGGCTCAGAACCTGGAGAAGGCAAGACTCTATATGGCAGAGCGCAAAGTAATCGGGTTTGACCACGGCGAGGTTGGCGCTATGCTCTTAAAACGATGGATGTTTCCGGATATGATTGTGAATCCGATTGCCATTCATCATCAAACAGAGATCCCGGAAGGGACAAACTCTGCCGATACTGCCATGCTCCGCATCGCCGATGCCCTGCCACAGGAGCTTGGCTTGGGAGACGAAGGCAACCCGACAGTCTCTGAGATTCATGAGGCGGACCTTCAGGTTCTGGAAATGAAGGAAAAAGACCTGGAGGATATGAAAGAGTATTTGCACGGCGCCAAGGACGGGATATATGCCTTTTTCAGCGCTATGAGTTGATGCTTGCCTATCTTTCACTAATAGGCTCCAGCCAGATGACGTCATAGGGTTGCAACGTGATATAGAGCTTTTCATCTTCAGCCATCCACTCCACTTCGCTTACAAGATCATACCAGTGCGTTTCCTTAGTGCCAAGCTCAGAAAGGGGAACCTCAATTTGGCAGGCTTTGTTGGTTACATTGGTCAGGGCCAAAATATGCTGATCGCCTTTGGGGGATGTTCTCAAAACACAGAATATGCTTGGCGAGAACGTCAGAACCTGTTGATCTCCGCCAGGGTGAAAGGCCCGTTGCTTTGTTCGGATCGTAATGAGTCTGCCCAGTTCTCGGTTGATGCGGGAGATCTTGGAAAGAGGATCGCTCAAGGCATCGGTGATGGCCTTGCGGTCTATCACGGTGCGGTTGATATCGCGTTTTGATTGGGTCGCCAGGACAGATGCGATGTCGTTAGGGGTGCCGATCAGACTGTGCAGGTATATCCCGGGCACGCCCCGAAGAACAAGGGCAATGATCCTTGAGCAAACGAAGCGCTTTACCTGAAAGGCCGTATCCTCATCGGCATCCTCGCGGTTGAGAGCGCTGAACCAGGTTACATTGATTTCATAAGGCACCTCTGTTCCGTCCTCACCTGTCTTATAAGAGATGAATGCGCCGTGTTCCTTTGCCTTCTGAATGACAAAATCAATATCCTCCTTTGAAAGGATGTTTTTCACTGCCACGATTCCGATTCCGTCATGGGAATCCAGAAAATTGAAAAAGGTTGTGGAGTTGGAGGGCGACTTGAGCTCCTTGGCCCACTTGGAAAGGATGGTGGCATCTCCGGTGTAGAGTGTGTGCATCACAAGCGGAGGCAAAGCGAAGTTATACACCATCTGTGCCTCATCGTGGCCATCGCCGAAATAGGAGATGTTATCTTCGTGGGGAACATTAGTCTCTGTTATCAAAGCCACGCCGGGCGCCACAACATCCAGAATGTCACGAAAGAGTTTGACAACTTCGTGAGTCTGCTCCAGATGCACACAGGCGGTGCCCGGTTGTGACCATAAGTAGGTGACGGCATCCAGGCGAATTATGTCCGCCCCATGACGCACATACAT